>JBGPFT010000110.1:0-7005 GCA_041483475.1 Fibrobacteria bacterium
CGTCGAGCACGGCCCGATCGAATTGCCCGGCGCTGAGGATGTGGAAGAATTCGTCCGCCGGACGCGGGGCGGGCTTGTCGGGCATGCGGGCAAAGGTAATTCTAGCTTTGCCCGAACGTGGCTCGCATCAACCCGCATTACCAGAAACTCCGGGCCGGATACCTGTTTCCCGAGATCGGGCGCCGTGTGCGCGCCTTCGCGGCCGAAAATCCCGCCGCCAAGATCATCCGCCTGGGCATCGGCGACGTGGTGTTGCCTTTGCCCGGACCCATCGTCGCGGCCCTGAAGTCCGCGGCCGACGAAATGGGACGCACCGAAACCTTCCGCGGCTACGGCCCCGAGCAGGGCTATGACTTCCTGCTGAACGCCGTCGCGGCGCATTACCGGGAGCAGGGCGCCCCGGTGGAACCCGAAGAAGTTTTCATCTCCGACGGTTCCAAATGCGACGTGGCCAACATCCAGGAGATCTTCGGGATCGACAACGTCGTCGCCGTCACCGATCCCGTGTACCCGGTTTACGTGGACACCAACGTCATGGCCGGCCGCACCGGGCCGGCGGAAACGTCGGGTCGTTACGGCCGACTCGTCTATCTGCCCACCACGGCCGAAAACGGTTTCGATCCTCCCCTGCCGGGCGAACATGTCGACATCGTCTATCTCTGCTCCCCCAACAATCCCACCGGAGCCGTGATGCCGCGCGCCTCCCTGGAAAAATGGGTGCGCTACGCGCGGGAAAACGAAAGCATCATCCTTTTCGACGCCGCCTACGAGGCCTTCATCCGCGAGCCGGGATGGGTGCATTCCATTTACCAGATCGAAGGCGCGCGCGAAGTGGCCATCGAATTCCGCAGCCTGTCCAAGACGGCGGGGTTCACGGGCACACGCTGCGCCTACACCGTGGTGCCGAAAACGGTGAAGGCCCGCAACGGCAAGGGCGAACTCGTCCCTTTGCACGGCCTATGGTCGCGAAGGCAAACCACCAAGTTCAACGGCGTCTCCTATCCCATCCAAAGGGCGGCGGAAGCGGTGTTCTCCCCGGCCGGCAGAAAAGCGGTGGAGGAAAACATCGCCTACACTATGGAAAATGCCCGCATCATCCGCGCGGGCCTCCAAGCGTCCGGGTTCACGGTTTATGGAGGCGTCAACGCGCCCTATATCTGGCTCAAGACGCCGAAGGGAATCGGGTCCTGGGAGTTCTTCGACCGGCTTTTGCGCGAAGCCCATGTGGCGGGCACGCCGGGGGCCGGTTTCGGAGGTTGCGGCGAAGGTTATTTTCGCCTGTCGGCTTTCGGATTGAGAGAAAACGTCGCGGAAGCGGTGGAACGGATCAAAACGGTCAAACCCTAAGGAGTGTCGCCATGAAAAAAATCTATGCCTGCTTTTTCCTCTTGGCCTGCCTGCCTCCCACGTACGCGACCCAAGGTGGAAATTTCGGCGCAGGCCTCCGTCTGGGAACGCACTTCGGTTTCGATTTCAAGTATAGACTCAATACCCGCAATGCCATCGGTTTCGCCTTGGGTTGGGGTTCGTCCAATTTTGGAAATCGCTACGGTTACAGCGATGGCCAATGTTACGACGCGAACTTCTACGACAGTCACCGGAGCTATTGCAACGGCATTCGCTTCGACTATTACAACCGCTACGGCCAATACGGTTACTCGAGTTTTCACCTGCATGCGGATTACCTGATCCACAATTACAACGTCATCAAGGCTTCCTTTCCCATGCCCTTATATTACGGCCCTGGGGTGCAATACGAATACCTGCGGTATTATAGCGCCTGGCTGGCCGTGCGCGGAACCATCGGCCTGGACTTCATGCCGCCCAATATTCCCTTCGACTTCTTTGTGGAATTGACGCCCGTGTTCTGGTTTCTGCCCGGGCCGCTCTTGGATATGTACGGCGGCGTGGGAGCGCGGTATTGGTTCTAGGCCGAGCCCCTTCCGTCAGGGACGTTTATTCAGCATACGGACCTCATGCTCCTTGCGCGCATCCCCGATGGCCGCCATGACGCTCCCCACGTCGACTTTTCTTGTGCTTTCCCGGAATAACCCCGTGAGTTCCGCATGGGGCGTGAGCTTCCCCTTTGCATAGAGCGCCCAAATTTCCTGGGCGTATTTCAGGGTCAATATCGCGGGGTCGAAACGGCCGAAATAGCGGGCTAGGTTGTCCACGTCGCGGGCGAACAGCATTCCGGCGCTGCTATTGCCGGCCGCGTTCACGGCCTGGGGCAAATCGATGATGACGGGGCCTTGGGCGTCGACCAGAACGTTGAATTCGGACAAGTCTCCATGGATGATGCCGGCGCAAAGCATGCGGACGATTTGATCGATGAGCCGCGCGTGATAAAGCCGGGCTACGTCCGGGGATAGGGTGAGATCATTCAACCGCGGGGCGGGATTCCCGTCGGCGTCGACGATGAGCTCCATGATGAGTACGCCGTCGAAAAGGCCGAAAGGCGTCGGCACGCGTAATCCCGCCGCGCTCAATACTTTTAGGGCGGCCACTTCGGCGTTGAGCCAGGAAGCCTCCGAGGCCTTTTGCCCGTACTGAGTCCGCTTGGAAATGGCCCGCCCGCTGCGACTGTTCTGGACCCTGCGGCCTTCCTGATACTTGGCCGCCTGGCGGAAGCTGCGTTGGTTGGCTTCCTTGTAAACCTTGGCGCAACGCGTGTCGTCCCCGACCCGAACGATAAACACATCGGCTTCCTTGCCGCTTTTCAGTTGGCCGACGACCTCGTCGATGATCCCCTCCTCGATGAGGGGAAGCAGTCTCGCCGGGATTTTCATGGATTATGCAAAGGTGAAAATGCGAAAGCATCCATGGCCAGCGAGCCGAATTCAAAACCCCGGTGCAGCGTTTCGCATTTCCAGGGCGAACCGGCCGCGCCCAGGGCGAAAAACAGGGGCAGCCAATGCTCCTCGCGGGGATGAGCTTTTCGAAAGCCGGGACTCCGCGCTTCAGCTTTCAATAAATCCTCCAGCCGGTTTTCCGCCAGTGCCGCCGCGGCCCAGTCGCGGAAGTTCGCGGCCCATTCCGGCGTCTCTCCCCCGCCCCAAGCCAAGTCCCCGAGATTGTGGACGAAGCCGCCGCTGCCGAGTAACAACACGCCCTCATCTTGCAGCGGACGCAAGGCTTCGCCCAAGGCGAAAACGGCTCGGGGTCCCTGGGCGAAGGGAAGGGAAACCTGCACTACGGGGATGTCGGCCTTGGGAAACATCAACAACAGCGGCATCCAGGCCCCGTGATCCAAACCCCGTTTTGGATCCAAGGTGGCGGAGATCCCTCCTGCGACGCATAGCGCCCGGGCGCGTGCCGCCAAATCCGGTTTGCCCACGGCCGGATAACGGATTTCGTATAAAGCTTTCGGGAAGCCGTAAAAATCGTGGATGGTTTCCGGCCGCGCTAAGGAGGTGAAGGCCGGCTCCCGCGTTTCCCAATGCGCCGAAAGGCAAATCACCGCGCGGGGCTTTTCGATTTGCCGGCCCAACCCGCGCAAAAAATCCGCCCCCGGCCCGCCGTCAATGGGCATGGAAGGCGCGCCATGGCTAAGAAATAAAGTTTTACCCCCCCTCTCCATGCGTTTAAGCCTGGAGAGGGGGCCGGAGGGTGAGGGAATTCATCGCCACAAGAAGAACGCCCCCGGAGTCAAACGTTCGCCCATGCCGGACAGCCAGCGAGACAGGGAGGATTGCGACTCGGGATCGAGGAAAGCCTCCAAGCGGGTTTTGGGTTTGGGTTCCTGAACCCAAACCACGTCGTCGGGAACCTTGGTTTTGCGGATCAAGCAGCGCTTGGCCGCATCGAGGCCGCCCAGCGAATCGACCAACCCCGCCGACTTCGCCTGGCGTCCGGTCATCACGCGGCCGTCGGCCAAGGGCCGCACGGTTTCGAGTTTCATGCGACGGCTTTCCGACACGTCAGCCAAGAATTGATCGTAGGTATCGTTGATGACTCCCTGGAGAAAGCGCAGCTCGGCGGGAGTGGGCTTGCGGCCGGGATTGCCGATGTCCTTGAGCGCGCCGCTTTTCACGGTTTGCAGGGAGACGCCCACCTTGTCCAAAAGCTTTTCCGCTTCCGGGAACTGGAAGATCACGCCGATGCTTCCGGTCAGAGTTCCGGGATTGGCGAAAATCGTCTCCCCGGCCAAGGCGATGTAATAGCCCCCCGAGGCCGCCACATTGCCCATGCTGACGATCAGGGGCAGGCCGCGCTCCCGCAAGCGCCGCAAGGCGGCGAAAATCTCCTGCGAGGAGCCCACCGCCCCGCCCGGGGAATCCACGCGCAACAGCAGTCCCTTGCATTGCTTGTCGTCCGCGACGCGGGAGAGGATGGAAAGAACTTTCTCCGACTCGAAAATCGCCCCCTCCACCTTGAGCATAGTGAGATGCGGTTTTTTTTCACCTAATATGCCGCCGCCCGTCATCCGGCCTATGGCGTCGGCCACCGAGGAAATCATGGCGAACAGGGCGATGGCCGCGACGACGAAAAGCACGATCAGCGCCTTGGCGAATTTCGAAAATCCCGATTTGGATGATGCTTCCATGTTTCCCTCAGCGGATGCGGATCTTCTGCCCCGGGCGCAGAAGTTCCGACAGATTGTTGTTCAGCTTCTTCAACTCGTCCAGGCTCCTGCCGAAGCGGGAGGAAATATCCCACAAGGTATCGCCCGCCTTGACACGGTAATATTCTTGCGGGCCTTCCAACAGCAAGGGAGCCGAGGCCACGGCGATCTTCTCCACTGCACTCCCCGCCCCCCTCTGGCGGTTAGGAGGGGCGTGGTATACCAATTTCTGCCCCACCAGCACCGAAGTACCCCGCAACCCATTCCATTGTCTCAATTCATCCTGCTTCAAACCCAGGGTTTTGGCGATCGAATATAGGGACTCGCCTTTGCGCACCACGTAAACCTTGCGCGACGCGTGTGCCACGGGAGTTTGCGGGACGGAAGCCTCCTCGCGCATCGCCAAGGCGGCGGTCCCTTGGGGAATACGCAGCGTCTTCCCGGCGTTCAAGACGGCGCTTTGCGGCATGCCATTGGCCGCCCGCAGGGCGCTGACCGAAATCCTGAAGCGGCGGGCGAGGTCGTACAAGGTCTCCCCCTTCTGCACCTTGTATTGCGCCGCGACCGCGGACCGCGCACGCGCGGTTTCCGCCTCCGGCTCCCTTCCGGGCGCGCCTTCCGGCACGGGGATGATCAGCACCTGGCCCTTGCGGAGCCGGGTATTGCGCATGCGGTTGGCGCCTTGGATGGCCGCGATGGAAACCCCGTAGCGGGAGGCGATGTTGAGGAGGTTCTCGCCCCGGCCCACCGCATGCCGCCGCCAGGAGGTCAAGGTAGCCGTGTCGATGCGCTGGATATTCGCGTAATACCGATCCCGGCCCCCCTCGGGCAGGCGAAGGCAAAAAGCGTTTCGCCCTGGGGGCGTACACCAACGCCGGAGCGATGGGTTCAAGGACTTAAGCGAATCCTCGGTGATGCCGAGGACGCGCGCCACGCCGCGCAGCATCAGGCAACGCCGCGCCGTGACGGTATCCCCCCGCCAGGGGGAATCCCCGCCGTCTTTGGGGAAACCGAAAGCCTCGGGATCATGGCCGATGATCATGGCGGCCAGGATTTTGGGGATGTAGAACCGCGTCTCCACGGGAAGATCCATGTCCCAGTATCCGAGGAGCGAATCGCGTTCCCTCTGCTTGCGGATGCGGTTTTCCCCGCAATTGTAGGCGGCCATGGCCAGATGCCAGTCGCCGAATTCCGCGTGTAGATCTTCCAGGTAATCCAAGGCCGCCTCGGTGGCCCGCGTCGGATCCCGCCTTTCGTCCACCCACCAGTCATCGCGCAAACCGTAGCGCCGGGCGGTGACGCCGATGAATTGCCAAAGGCCGCTGGCTTTGGCGTGACTCCAGGCCATGGGATTGAAGCCGCTTTCGACCATGGCCAGGTAAAGCAGGTCCTTGGGCAGGCCGCGCTCGGCCAACCGCCCGGCGATGAATGCTTCAAAGCGGCTCTTGCGCTGCAGCCAGCGGGCGAAATAGCCGCGCCCAAAGCCGGTGAAAACCTGCAGAGCCCGCAACACCCGGGACGGCACGGGGGAAGGCAGGGGCAAGTCATAGCCCCGGCCGGAAAGCGCCCGGACGGTCGTATCCAGCGCGAGCAGGGCCGAATCCGGAACTTCCTGGATTTTCCGATTCAGGAAATCGGAAACGTCCTCCGCATCCCCGAGCCGAGTGGCCTGATCCACGGCCTCCACCAGCCAGCCCCGCACCGAATCCTGGTAAACCCGCGCTGCGGCCGACATGCCCGGATCCAAAGAATCGAACTCCAGTTCGGCGAGATGGGCCATGGCGCTGTCGTAATACTCCGCCGCCTCGAACCAATTGGAATCGCGCGCGCTTTCCCGTCCCAGGCGTATGCATTCCGCGGCTTCGGAGGTTATTTCCGCCGAAAGGAAAGCCGTATCGGGAGGGGCGTAAGGGACCAGTTCGCTGGAAAACCCCGGGACGGAAGCCCGTGGTGTCGCATGCGGGGAGCAGGACGAAATCCAGGCGGCGCCGAGGACGACCGCGGGGAGAAACAGGCTATTCCTCGAAATCCAGGTCCTCCGCGTAATCAGTCCACAGGTCGGATTTCTTGAACTTGGGGTTGTCGAAGTCCACTTCCTCGTTGTCGTCGTCCCCGTCGGCGGCGTCCTCCACCGCATCCTCCTCGCTTTCCAAGGGATGCAGATCGTCAAAGTCGTCGTGCTTGGGCCGGCGCCCGAGATGCCACGAAGCCTTCCTGTCGGATTTCATTCCACCCTCCCCCCGGGTCGGGGATGCGTATTTTCCCGCAAATATATCATGGAAGGTCCGATTGTCAAGAAGATCTTTTTCCGCCACCCAGGGGTGGGGTCAGGAAGTGCGGCGATCGATGACGTAGGAAGAGCCACCCGCCTTCTTCTTCACGAATTTCTTCATCTCGGCGGCGATGGACACGATGACCCGGGCATCGGTGACGGGGTGGAA
>JBGPFT010000111.1:0-6928 GCA_041483475.1 Fibrobacteria bacterium
GCCTTCCTCGCGCAAAACTTCCTCGGGAATGCGCAAAGCGACGCGGAAGCGGGCCGCAAGTTCACGCGCCACGCCCAGATGCCCAAGAGCGTCGGCGCGGTTGGGGGTGACGTTGATCTCGAACGCGGCGTCGCAAAGCCCCGGAATTTCCTGCAGGGAAATCCCCACGGGTGTGGCCGGGTCCAGCACTAAGATTCCTTCATGCGCGTCGCCCAAGCCCAATTCGTCCTCGGCGCAAATCATCCCGGAGGATTCCTGACCGCGCAGCTTGGCTTTCTTGATCTTAAGTCCGCCCGGAAGCTCGGCCCCTACTCGTGCGAACAAAACTTTCTGCCCCACCGCCACGTTGGGCGCCCCGCAAACCACCTGCGCTTCCTCGACGCCGTCGAAGACGCGACAGATGCTCAAACGATCCGCCTCGGGATGTTTCATGCGGCTGCGCACCTCGCCCACCACCACGCCGCTCGCTTCGGTGCCAACGAGACGCAGGCTCTCCACCTCGAAGCCCAGCGAAGTCAGGGCCGCCGCGATGTCGCGCGGGCTTTCCCGCAAATCCGCGTAGCGCTTGAGCCAATTGAGACTGACGATCATGACAGCAAACTCCCTAAAACTGGCGGAGGAAACGGGTTTCGGATCGCGTCAGCATGGAGATGTCGGGGATGCCGTACTTCAACATGGCGATACGGTCGAGTCCGAAACCGAAAGCGAAGCCCGAATAGCGCTCGGGATCCCAACCCGTGTTTTCGAATACCGCCGGATGCACGCTACCGCAGCCGCCCACTTCGATCCATCCGCTTTGCTTGCAGATGCGGCAGCCCGAGCCGCCGCAGAAAATGCAAGACACGTCCATCTCGGCCGAGGGTTCGGTGAAGGGGAAATAACTGGGCCGGAAGCGCAGCTTCGCCCCGGAGCCGAAAACATGCTTGGCCCAGAGGAACAAAGTGCCCTTGAGATGGGCGAAGGAAATCCCCTCGTCCACCACCAGGGCCTCGACTTGCTGGAACATGGGGGAATGGGTGGCGTCGTTGTCGACGCGGTACACGAATCCCGGCGCCAAAATTCTTACCGGGGGCTCCTTGTGTTCCAGGAGATGATGCGCCTGCGCGTTGGAAGTATGCGTACGCAGCACCACGCCGTCGTCGACGTAAAACGTATCGTGCATGTCGCGCGATGGGTGATCGGGCGGGATGTTCAAGGCTTCGAAGTTGTACCATTCGTGATCCGCTTCCGGGGCTTCGACGATTTCGAATCCCAGGCCGCGAAAAAAATCGACGGTGTCCTCGCGCACCAAGGTGAGCGGATGCAAATGCCCCGAGGGGGCGCGAACGCCGGGCAAGGTCGGGTCCACGGAGCTTTGCGCCAGGCGCACTTCAATCGCCTTTTCCCCTGCCTTGGCTTCTAATTCGGTGAAACGCGCTTCGGCCAGATCGCGCAATTCATTCACGGATTTTCCGAAAACGGGCCTTTGCTCCGGGGACAATGCACCCATGCCGCGCATGAGCCCGTAGATCTCGCCTTTTTTCCCGAGGTATTTGGTCTTGAGATCTTCGATGGAAGAACCAGATCCGATGGCGTCCAGATCGGCCAAGAGCCGGGATCTCAGTTCGTCAAGTCCACCGCTTTGGGTCATGGAGCAAGATTAGAAATTGGACACCCTCACCCCCCAACCAGAGAATGTTTCCGAGTCTAATTCAAAAATTGTTTGACCTTCCCCTCTCCATCCGTTTAAGGATGGAGAGGGGCAAGGGGTGAGGCGGGGACTACGCCGCTTTCGCCATCTCCACCAATTTGCCGAAAGCGTTGGCGTCGGAAAGCGCCAAGTCGGCCAGAATCTTGCGATCCAATTCGACCTTGGCCCTCTTCAGGCCGGAGATGAAGCGCGAATAGTTCATGCCCAACTCGCGGGCGGCGGCGTTGATACGCACCGTCCATAGGGAGCGGAACCAACCCTTCTTGTCCTTGCGATGTGCATAGGCATATACGCGCGCATGGTCGACGGCTTCTTTGGCCAGCCTGAAATTGGATTTGCGGCGGCCATAATACCCTTTTGCCGCCTTAAGGACCTTCTTTTTCCGAGCCCGGGAGGGAACCCGGTAAGTGCTTCTGGGCATTTTTCGATCTCCTGAAAGGCTTTACTTCAACAACAGTCGACGAATGTTCGCTTCCATGGAAGGATCCACGTAATGCGGTCCGCCGATGCGGTTCCTGCGCTTGGGTTTTTTCTTGGCGTTGATGTGGTTCAAGCCGGAACCGCGGTACTTCACTTTTCCCGAGGCCGTGACCTTGAACCGTTTCTTGGCTCCGCTATGCGTCTTCATTTTCGGCATATCTGCATCCTTCCGTTCAACCCTTGACTGCGGCCGGAGCGACCACGGGGGCCACCGGAACTACTGGAACTATTGCCGGCCTTACCTCCAGCTTTTTAGGCTTGGAGCCCGCCTTGGCCGGCGCGAAGATCAAGGTGACGTTGCGGCCTTCCACGATGGAGTTGGACTCAGCCGCCCCCACCCCTTCCAGATCCACGGCCATTTTTTTCAGCCAGCGGGATCCGTAATCGAGATGGGCCATTTCGCGGCCCCGAAACACCACCGTGGCCTTGACCTTATGCCCTTTGCCCAGGAATTCCTTGGCTTGGACAAGGCGGTAATTGTAATCATTCTCGCCGGTCTTGGGATGGAATTTGATCTCCTTGACCTTGATGATATGCTGCTTGGCCTTGGAAGCCTTCAACTTCTTGGCGATCTCATACTTGTACTTGCCGAAATCCATGATGCGGCATACGGGAGGAGCGGCGTTCGGCGCCACTTCCACCAGGTCCAGGCCGCGTTCGCGCGCCTTTTCCATGGCCACCGGCACCGACAGGACGCCGAGCTGGCTCCCGTCGTGATCGATGACCCGGATTTCCGGGACGCGGATATGTTCATTGATGCGGATGGTTTCTTTGGGGGGGATGAAAAAAGGGCGTCGTCTAAGCAATCTGTTCGATCCTTTCGTAAAGAGCCTATTACCGGCCCTTGCTGGAGCTCTCCAATCTAAATTTTTCCAGAATCGCGTCTAAAGCGAAAGCCCCCAAGTCCCCGGTTTTGCGTTTCCGCACGGATACGCCCCCGGAAACGGCTTCCTTCTCCCCGACGATGAACAAGTAGGGAACCTTGTCTTTTTCCCCCTCGCGGATTTTGAACCCGATTTTCTCGTTGCGGACGTCCACCTCGCAGGCGAAGTCGGCCGCGGCGATTTTGGCCTGGATTTTCCCGGCTGCTTCCGTGAATTTCTCCGAAACCGGCAAAATCCGCACCTGTTGGGGGTTAATCCAAAGCGGCAGGTCCCCGGCAAAGTGTTCGATCAGGATGCCGATGAAACGCTCCAAGGAACCTAAAATGGCCCGGTGCAGCATGACGGGGTGATGCCGGGCCGAATCCGACCCGACGTATTCGGCCCCCAAAAGTCGGGGCAAATTGAAGTCTACCTGGATGGTGCCGCATTGCCATTCCCGGCCCAAACTGTCCCGGAGCGTGAATTCCAGTTTGGGTCCGTAAAAAGCGCCCTCGCCCGGGTTGAGTTCGTAAGCCATGCCCGCGGTTTTGCAAGCCTCGCGCAAGGCGGCTTCGCTTTTGTCCCAGATGGCGTCGTTACCCACGCGCTGAGGCGGGCGATCGGCCAGCTTGACCAGAATATCGGTAAAGCCGAAGTCGGCGTAAACATCCTGCAAGAGCTGGCAAAACGCGGCCACCTCGGAGGCGATTTGATCCTCGGTGCAGAAGATATGGGCATCGTCCATGGTGAAGCCGCGCACACGCATGAGGCCGTGCATGGTACCGGCCAATTCGTTGCGATGGCATTTGCCGAATTCGGCGATGCGCAACGGCAAATCGCGGAAACTTTTCAGCCCTTGGTTGAAAATCGCCACATGGCAGGGGCAATTCATGGGCTTGATCACGTATTTGCGGGTTTCGCTTTCGGTGAAGAACATGAGCTGGGAATAATTTCCCACATGGCCGGACTTGGTGAAGAGGCCGATGTCGACAACTTCCGGCGTGCGCACCTCGAGGTAACCGTTCCGATCCAATTTGGCCCGGACATAGTCAATCAGGTTTTGCCGCAACCGGGCGCCGCGTGGATGCCAGAACACCATGCCCGGCGTATTCTCGTCGAGATGAAAATAATCCAGTTCGCGTCCCAGCTTGCGGTGATCGCGGCGCTTGGCCTCCTCGATTTGGAAAAGGTGGGCCTCGAGCGCTTCCTTGCTTAAAAACGCGGTAGCGTAAATGCGTTGGAGCATGGGTCGTTTCACGTCGCCGCGCCAATAGGCCCCGGCCACGGACAGCAGTTTGAAATGCTTGAGCTTTCCGGTACCGGACACATGCGGCCCGCGGCAGAGATCCGAAAACGATCCTTGGCGGTAAAAGCTCACGCTTTGATGATCCCAGCCTTCCAGAAGTTCCACTTTGTAGGGCTCGGCATGGGCCGGATCCTTGAAATGGGTGATGGCTTCCTTGCGCAGCATTTCGGAACGCTCCACCGGGATGTCCTGCGCCGACAACTCGGCCATGCGCTTTTCGATGGCGGCGAAATCCTCGGGCGAGAACACATGCTTGGAGTCGAAGTCGTAATAGAACCCGTTGTCGATGACGGGGCCGATGGTGAGCATGGTCCCGGGAAAAAGATCAGTGACGGCCTGGGCCATGAGATGGGCCGAGGAATGCCGGACGATTTCCAAGGCCTCGGGGCTTTTGGAAGTGATCACCTTCAGCGATCCGTTTTCCTTCGGGCGGAACGAAAGATCGACCTGCTCTCCGTTCCATAGTGCGGCGATGGAATCGCGGAAAAGCCCCGGGCCGATGGATTTCACCGCGTCCGCGATCGGCGCTCCCGCCTCAGCTTCCAGGATTTTCCCGTCGGGAAGGGTGATGGAGATTTTGGGCATGGCAGGGGTAAGTTAGAACCGGGTGAGGAGGGTTGCAAAGATGCCCGTCATGATCCGGGGTCAAGGCCCGCACGGGGCACCACGATGATTCCGCAATGTTCCGGAAATTGTAGAGGGACGGTATGAAAGAAATCCTTGTCCGTGGTCAAAAAAACAGCGGACTTCTCCTGTGCTAGCTTAAAAATCGAAGCGTCAGGGGCTCCTTCTTGCGAAGTCCCCCGTATATCGAAAACCTCATGTCCTTTTGCCTTAAGAACGGATGCGGCCTGTTTCGGAAAATTCTCGTCCAGGAAAAACCGCATTAGGAAACTTTATCGATGACCTCAAACCGGGCCAACTCGCTCCCGAACTCTAGAGCCGCTTTGATATCCTCTTCCTTAAGACTGGGATAGCTGGCAATAATTTCGCTGACGGTCTCCCCCGCCGCCAACGAACCCAGAACATTGCTTACCAGAACACGGGTACCCTTGATGACGGGTTTGCCGTGGCAGATGTCCGGGGTAATCGAAATTCTAGGGTTCATAATTCCTCCTTTATGGGGCCGCTGATAGTATAACTCCGGGAGCGAGACACCCGCCCGCCTCGGCTTCCAGGATTTTCCCGTCGGGAAGGGTGATGGAGATTTTGGGCATGGCGAGGGGGAAGGTAAAAAAACGGGGAGCGGGAACCCTCAAAACAGGCTGCAGGAAAACCGGGCAATGCGTACCTTATGCCAAATGCGAATACCATCGGGCGTTTTACCGTTGCTGCTTGCCGTCAGCGTCAGTCAGGCCCAATGGGTGGAAGCCAATGGGCCCGGCTGGTCTGACCCGACTGTCGTCTATTCCCTTGCGGCGAACGGCGCATATCTTTTTGCCGGGACTGCTAGCGGAGGCGTGTACCGCTCTTCCGACAGCGGTGCCACTTGGACCCAGGTTATTGGCGGATTGACCTCGGTCCTCTCTCTTGCGGTGAGCGGCGCGAACCTCTTTGCGGGAACCAATGGCGCTGGCGTGTTCCGCTCTTCCGACAGCGGCGCCACCTGGACCCAAGTCATTAACGGATTATCATTCTACCCCTCTATCCTTTCCCTTGCGGTGAGCGGCGCCAATCTCTTCGCCGGGACTAATGGCGGCGGCGTGTTCCGCACTTCCGACAACGGTGCCACTTGGACTCAAGTCATTAATGGATTGACAGACACCGTTGTCCAATCCCTTGCGGTGAGCGGGGTTAACCTCTTTGCCGGGACTTGGAGCGGTGGCGTGTTCCGCTCTTCCGACAATGGGGTCTCCTGGACACAGGTCAATAACGGATTGACAAACTACACAGTCAATTCCCTTGCCATAAGCGGACCCAATCTTTTTGCCGCGACCGATAGTAGTGGAGTGTTTCGTTCTTCCGACAGCGGGACCTCTTGGACACAAGTAAATAATGGATTGACAAACACCTATATCCTATCCCTTGCCGTAAGCGGCGCTGATCTCTTTGCGGGGGCTGATGGCGGCGTGTTCCGCTCTTCCAACAGCGGTGCCACTTGGATCCAGATCAATAACGGATTGACAAGCACCCATGTCAATACCCTTGCCGTAAGCGGCGGCTATCTCATTGCCGGGACTGATGGCGGGGTGTCCCGCTCTTCCGACAGCGGCAATTCCTGGGCGCCTCAGGTCAATAAAAGATTGACAAACATCTGGATCTATTCCCTTGCGGTGAGCAGCGTCAATCTCTTCGCCGGGACTAATGGCGGCGGCGTGTTCCGCACTTCCGACAGCGGTGCCACTTGGACCCAGATCAATAACGGATTGACAAGAACCTATGTCTATTCCCTTGCCGTAAACGACGCCGACCTTTTTGCCGGGACCAATGGCGGCGTATTCCGCTCTTCCGACAGCGGGATCTCCTGGATCCGAGTCAATAACGGATTGACAGACACCGTTGTCTTTTCCCTTGCCGTAAGCGGCACCGATCTCTTTGCCGGGACCTGGGGCGGCGTGTTCCGCTCTTCCGACAACGGGGTCTCCTGGA
>JBGPFT010000112.1:0-6919 GCA_041483475.1 Fibrobacteria bacterium
CCATCAAATCCTTTTCATCGATGTGGCCGAAAAGCTTTTTCCGCAAAGGCGCGTTCTTGATAAAAGCCTGGCGCTTGAACTCAAGAGGCAAATTTTCCGTATCCGCCCAGGGCACGTAAAAGCCCAATGGTCGGCCATGCCTTGTCAGCATGACGGGTTCGTCTTCATCCAACATCTCCGCCAGATTATGCCGGAAGTCTTTTATCGAAGCTGTTTTCATAATCCACCTCCTCGCCGCTTACGGTAAAAGTGTACATAAGTTTGTAACCTAATTCCAACCGGATTTCCGGCCCTTGCCCCCTTAATTCCTTCTTATTTTTCGTTTAGGAGAGAGATGACCATGCCAGGTTTGCCCCGGCCCGAAGGCCTGTACGATCCGCGCTTCGAGCATGACGCTTGCGGCGTCGGTTTCATCGTGCACGTCAAGGGCAAAAAATCCCATGACATCGTGGTCAAGGGCATCGAACTCCTGGAAAACCTGGAGCATCGCGGCGCCTGCGGGGCGGAGAAGAACGCGGGCGACGGTGCCGGCGTGATGACACAAATTCCGCATGCGTTTTTCCTGAAGCAAGCCGCCGCCTTGGGTTTCTCATTGCCTCATCCCGGCGAATACGGCGTGGGGCAGATGTTCCTGCCGCGCGAGGAATCGGGTATTCGGGAAATGCAAAAGGCCTTCACGCGTTGCGTGGAAGAATGCGGCCAGAAAATCCTGGGCTGGCGGCGCGTGCCCGTTGAGAACGGCAAGCTGGCCGACATGGTGAAGGCCACCGAGCCGGCCCAATTCCAGGTTTTCGTCCAGCGGGGCAAGAACGCCAAGGACGCCGACGCTTTCGAACGCAAGTTGTACGTGATCCGAAAGTTCGCGGAACGGGTGATCCGCGAAGGCGAGTTGCCGGGACGGGATACGTTCTATGTCGGTTCGTTGTCCTGCCGTACCATCGTGTACAAGGGCTTGTTCATCAGCCCCCAGGTGCTGAAATATTTCCCGGACTTGCGCGACGAGAACTATGAATCGGCCCTGGCCTTGGTGCATAGCCGTTTTTCGACCAATACCTTTCCCACCTGGCCGTTGGCACATCCGTTCCGGTATCTCGCCCACAACGGCGAGATCAACACGCTGCGCGGCAACGAAAATTGGATGCGAGCCCGCGAGGCTTTGCTCAAGTCGAAATATTTCACGCCCGACGAGATCAAGAAGCTGCTTCCCATCATCGACGAAAAGGGATCGGATTCGGCCAAGCTCGATAACATGGTGGAACTCCTGGTCATGGGGGGCCGCTCCCTGCCGCATGCCATGATGATGCTCATTCCCGAGGCCTGGGAAAAGGACCCGGAAATGTCGGCCGAGAAAAAGGCTTTTTACGAATACCACGGGGCCATCATGGAGCCTTGGGATGGTCCGGCTTCGGTGGCGTTCACCGATGGTAAGGTCATCGGCGCTACCTTGGATCGGAACGGCCTGCGGCCTTCGCGCTATCAACTCACCGACGACGACATTTTGGTCATGGCTTCGGAGGCGGGCGTACTCCAGTTCCCGCCGGAGAAGATCAAGCTGAAGGGGCGTTTGCAGCCGGGCCGCATGTTCGTGGTCAGTTTGGAAGAAGGGAGCATCATCCCAGACGAGGAGATCAAACGCCGCGTGGCCACACAAAAGCCATACGGTAAATGGTTGAAATTAGGCAAGATAGACCTTGCCAGCTTGCCCATGACACGAGAACCTCGGCAGCCGGATCCGGGCTCCTTGCTCAAGCGCCAGAAGTTCTTCGGGTACACCTTGGAGGATTTGAGAATTCTCATGTCGCCCATGGTGAATGCCGGGGATGAGGCTCTGGGTTCCATGGGCAACGACGCCGCTTTGGCCGTGCTTTCGGACAAGAGCCGGAATTTGTTCGACTATTTCCACCAGCTTTTCGCCCAGGTCACCAATCCGCCCATCGACAAGGATAGGGAGGAGATGGTAATGTCCCTGACCACCTTCGTGGGCAAGGAAGACAATCTCCTTGAGGAAACCGAGCGGCATTGCCGGGTCATCGAATTGCCGCATCCCATCCTCACCAACGACGATTTGGAACGGTTGCGTTGGGTGGACAAGAATCATTTCCAGGCCCGCACCATCCCCATCGTGTTCAAGGCCGCGTCCGGCGAGGATCGGTTGGAGAAGGCCTTGGAGCGAATTCGCCGCCAGGCTTCCGAGGCCGTGCAGGAGGGCTATAACGTCATCGTCCTTTCCGACAAACCGGTGGATTCCGGTCACGCGGCCATTCCTTCCCTGTTGGCGGTGTCGGCCGTGCATCATCACCTGATCCGGGAAGGCTTGCGCGCGCATTGCGGCCTCATCATCGAAACCGGCGAGGCGCGCGAGGTGCATCATTTCGCCTTGCTCCTCGGCTACGGCGCCAGCGCCGTCAACCCTTACGTGGCTTTCGAGACCATCGAGGATATGCGGCGGCGCAAGCTGCTCAAGGATGGCTTGGATCCTGAGAAGGCTCGGTACCAATACATCAAGGCGGTGAACAAAGGGCTGCTCAAGGTCATTTCCAAGATGGGCATTTCCACGGTGCAGTCCTACGTGGGCGCGCAGATCTTCGAGGCCGTGGGCCTGGGCCAGGAAATCGTGGACGAATACTTCACCGGGACCGTCTCCCGCTTGGGCGGTCTCGACCTCGCCGCGCTGGAGGAGGAAACCCTGCTGCGCCATCGCTTCGCCTACCCCGAAAAGGAGGAGGAACCTACCGACATCGAAGTGGGCGGGCAATACCAATGGCGGCAGCGGGGCGAGCGGCATCTGCTCACGCCCGACGTGATCCACAAGTTGCAGCATGCGGCCCGCACCAACAATTACCAGGTGTTCAAGGAGTACACCAAACTTATCGACGATCAGGTCCAAGCTCCGGTCACCATCCGGGGCCTGCTCGAATTCGTGAACGCGAAGCCCGTGCCCATCGAGGAAGTGGAACCGGTGGAGTCCATCCTCAAACGCTTCGCCAGCGGGGCCATGTCCTTCGGTTCCATCAGCTGGGAGGCCCACACCACCTTGGCCATCGCCATGAATCGCATCGGCGGCAAGAGCAATACCGGAGAAGGCGGGGAAGACCCGCTGCGATTCAAACCCTTGCCGAACGGCGACAGCATGCGCTCGGCCATCAAGCAAGTGGCCTCGGCCCGCTTCGGCGTGACCAGCAATTACCTGGTCAACGCCGACGAATTGCAAATCAAGATGGCGCAGGGCGCCAAACCGGGCGAGGGCGGCCAGCTTCCCGGTTGGAAGGTGGACAAATTCATCGCCAAGACCCGGTATGCCACGCCGGGAGTGGGGCTGATTTCGCCGCCTCCGCATCACGACATCTATTCCATTGAAGATTTGGCCCAGCTGATCTACGATCTCAAGAACAGCAACGATCGCGCGCGCATCAGCGTGAAGCTGGTGGCCGAGGTGGGCGTGGGCACCGTGGCCGCGGGCGTGGCCAAGGCCCACAGCGACGTGATCCTGATCTGCGGGCATGACGGAGGCACGGGCGCTTCTCCGCAAACCTCGATCAAGCATGCTGGCCTGCCCTGGGAACTGGGTCTGTCCGAAGCCCACCAGGTGCTGCTCAAGAACCGCTTGCGTTCGCGCGTGGTGTTGCAAACCGACGGCATGCTGCGAACGGGCCGGGACATCGCCGTCGCGACTTTGCTCGGGGCCGAGGAATGGGGCGTGGCCACGGGCGGCCTGATCGCCATGGGCTGCATCATGATGCGAAAATGCCATCTCAATACCTGCCCGGTGGGCGTGGCCACCCAGGATCCGGAATTGCGCAAACTGTTCACCGGCGAGGCCGAGCATGTGGTGAATTTCTACCGATTCCTGGCTCAGGATCTGCGCGAGCAAATGGCCATGCTGGGTTTCCGCACCGTGAACGAGATGGTGGGGCGATCCGACAAACTGGCGCCGCGCAAGGACGTGAAGCATTGGAAGGCAAAGCATCTTAACCTCGACGCGCTGTTGCATCGCATGCACGAAGGCCAGGAGGGCGGCACGTATTGTTGCGAACGCCAGGATCACGGCCTGGAAAAATCCCTGGACTGGGACTTGATGAAGGTTGCCAAAGCCGCTATCGAAGAGGGTAAGCCCGTTCGAGGCGAATTCAACATCCGCAACGTTCATCGCACCGTAGGAACCATCATGTCCTCCAATATCACGCGGAAGCACGGCGAACCCGGCCTTCCCGAAGATACCATCCGCTTCAAGTTCAACGGATCGGCGGGCCAGAGCTTTTGCGCTTTCGGGGTTCACGGCGTCACCTTCGAGCTTGAGGGAGAGGCCAACGATTATTTCTGCAAGGGGCTTTCCGGCGCCAAGGTCATCCTGTATCCGCCCAAGGCCTCGCGCTTCAACGCCCGCGACAACGTCATCGTGGGCAACGTGTCTTTTTACGGGGCCACCTCGGGCGAAGCGTATATCCGGGGCAAGGCCGGCGAGCGCTTCTGCGTGCGCAATTCCGGGGCCGAAGTGGTCGTGGAATCCTGCGGCGATCACGGCTGCGAGTACATGACCGGGGGCCGGACGGTGATACTGGGCGAAATCGGGCGCAACTTCGCCGCGGGCATGAGCGGAGGCATCGCCTACGTCTTCGATCCGGACGGCAAGAACGTCTCCCGGATCAACCAGGACATGGTGGATCTGGAGGAAGTCACCGAGGCCGAGGAGGCCATCGAATTGAAGGAACACATCGAGCGGCATCAGGAATACACGGGGAGTCAAAGCGCCCGGGAAATCCTGGCGGCGTGGAAGGCGAATCTGCCGAAGTTCGTCAAGATCATGCCCAAGGACTACAAGCGCGCCTTGGCCGAAATGCGGACGGAAGTGGGGGCGAAGAGCTGATATGGGCAATATTACGGGTTTCAAGGAATTCGACCGCAAGGCTCCCAAGTATTTGCCGCCGGAGGATCGCGTCAAGAATTACGACGAATTCACGGTCGCGATGTCCAAGGAGGAATTGGAAACGCAGGGGGCTCGCTGCATGGACTGCGGCATTCCCTTCTGCCATACCGGCTGCCCGCTCGGCAATATCATTCCCGATTTCAACGATCACGTGTACAACGGGAAATGGCAGGCCGCGCTCCGCAGCCTCTGGTCCACCAACAATTTTCCCGAATTCACCGGCCGAATTTGTCCGGCACCCTGCGAATCGGCCTGCGTGCTGGGCATCAACAAGCCGCCGGTGACCATCAAGAACATCGAAGTGTCCATCATCGACTATGCCTATGCCCAGGGCTGGGTCAAGCCGGAGCCTCCTACGGCGCGCACGGGGAAAAAAGTGGCGGTGGTGGGATCGGGTCCCGCAGGTTTGGCCGCAGCCGATCAGCTCAACAAAGCCGGCCATTGGGTGACCGTGTTTGAACGTGCGGATCGTATCGGCGGCCTGCTCCGCTACGGCATTCCGGATTTCAAGCTCTCGAAAAAAGTGGTGGAACGGCGCGTCAAGCTCATGGAAGAAGAAGGCGTGGTGTTCAAGACCAATGCCAACGTGGGCGTGAACGTACCGGTTTCGGAATTGCGGCAGAACTTCGACGCCATCGTCCTGGCGGGTGGATCGACTTTGCCGCGCGAACTTCCCATTCCGGGACGCGATGCCAAGGGCGTATACCCGGCCATGCAATTCCTGACCCAGAACAACAAGCGCGTGGCCGGAGATAAAATCCCCGAGGCCGAAAGCATCATGGCCACGGGCAAGAACGTGGTGGTGATCGGCGGTGGCGACACGGGTTCGGATTGCGTGGGTACTGCCATACGCCATAGCGCCAAGTCGGTGACCCAAATCGAACTTTTGCCCAAGCCCCCGCCCGGTCGCACGGCGGAAACGCCCTGGCCCGTGCATCCGGGACCGCGCATGCTTTCGACCTCGTCGTCGCAGGCCGAAGGCTGCGCCCGCGACTGGGCCATACAATCCAAGGAATTTCTCAAAGATGACAAGGGAACCCTCCGTGCCATCCGCGCTATGCGTTTGGAATGGAAAGGTCCGAAGTTCGAGGAAATTCCCGGCAGCGAATTCGAAATGCCGGCCGAACTCGTGCTATTAGCCATGGGATTCCTGCATCCCGAGCATAAGGGCATGCTCGAACAGCTGGGGGTGGAAAAGGACGGGCGTGGCAACGTGAAATGCGCGCCGAATTACCAAACCTCGACGGAAGGGGTTTTTTCCGCCGGCGACATGCGCCGCGGCCAATCCTTGGTGGTATGGGCCATTTCCGAGGGCCGCGAATGCGCGCGACATGTGGATGAATTCCTGAATGGCGGAATTTCGCGGCTGGCGGCCAAGGATCATTCCCTTTGCGAAGCGGCGGTGTAGGCCTCCCATTGGTATATTCACCCCATCCACCGGGGAGAACGCCCATGCAAACGAAAATTCTTTTCCGGTCTTTAGCCCTGACATTTTCCTTTTCGGCGCTTTTGCAGGCGGAGGAGTCCATTTCCATTTGCTGGGCCAAATGGGATCCCAGCAGCCTGCTCGAGAAATTGTCCCAGGATTTCACCAAATCCACGGGCATTGCCGTCAAGATGACGCAAATTCCCTGGGAAAATTACGAGCAGGTGGCCTTCACCAATCTGTCCGCGAAAAGCGACGTATGGGACATCCTCGTCGGCGATTCACAATGGCTGGGACGCAGCGTCCGGGAAGGCCATTACGTGGACTTAACCGATTGGGTGGCCAAGAATGGTGTGGAAAAGAACATGACGGCCGCGACCTTGAAAGCCTATGCCGAATATCCCAAGAACCGGGAGCGAAAATACTGGGCGGTTCCGTTGGAGGGAGACGGCATCGCTTTTGCCTACCGCACCGATCTGTTCGCCGATTCCGCCAATCAACAGGCTTACAAGGCGCTATACGGCAAGGATCTCGCCCCGCCGGACACCCTCGGGGATCTCCTGAACATC
>JBGPFT010000113.1:0-6918 GCA_041483475.1 Fibrobacteria bacterium
GCCTCATTCGAGTTTAGATAAAATGACACCCGACGAATACTACTTTCAAATAAGGTCACTTCTTCCTGCGGTGGCTTAACACATGGCAGAGATTCACTTATCCGGCAGGATTTCCTGTTCAAATAAACGGGGCCACCTCTGCCATCACCGTCGTCGGTCCGACCAATCCCGCGAATTCGCTGTATCCCGACACCGTCAATACCCTCACTCCCACCTTTAAGTGGATGCCGTACCCTTCCAACCACGAATACGTCGTGGCCGTGTTCGACGCGAATGGAACACGGGTTTGGGGCGGTTTCGACAGCACCGGCAGAATCCTGCATGCCCCCATCCCGGTACTCGATGACAGCGTGCAGTTCAATTTCGACTCCTCGGCGGTCATGCCGCTGAAGGCGGGCGGCATTTATTCCTGGAAGGTTTACGCGGATCTCGATCCCAACAGCCCGGGGATGGTGATAAAATTGATCTCCTCCAGCGAGGATTTGCGGGGGATTTTTCAGGTGGTGCCTTAATCCGGCACCGTCACTGCGAATGTCTTTAGGTGGATACCTCCACCAACCATCCGTATTTGTCCCCGGCTTCGCCGTATTGAATGGCCTGGAGCGCCTTGTAGAGGCGCATCAAGGTTTCCCCGCCTTTCCGGGAATCCCCAAACGTGAACACCCGTTCTCCGTGCCGCACCGAATGGATGGGCGTGATCACGGCGGCCGTGCCGCAGGCTCCAACTTCGGAGAACTGATCCAATGAATCCAGGGCGATAGCGCCCCGAACCACCTTTAGGCCCATGTCCGTCGCCAGGGTTTGCAGGCTTTCGTTGGTCACGCTCTGCAGAATGGAGGTTGAATCCGGCGTTTTGTATTCGCCCTTCGGGGTGATGCCGATGAAATTGGACGTGCCGAATTCGTCCACATACTTGTTCTCCTTGGGATCGGAAAACAGCACGATGGGAAAGCCCGCCTCCTTGGCTTTTTTCGTGGGCAACAGGCTGGCGGCATAATTGCCGGCCATCTTGGCGCGGCCCGTGCCCTTGGGGGCGCAACGATCGTAATCCATCGTGACCACGGCGTTCACGGGGTGAAACCCGTTCTTGTAATACGGCCCCACCGGCGTGGCCAGCACCAGGAAGGTGTAAGCCCACGAAGCGTTGACTCCGATCATGGGTTCGGTGCCGATCAGCAGGGGGCGCAAATATAAACTGGCTCCCGTTCCATACGGCGGCAAAAAATCCAGGTTGCGGGCCACGGCCATTTTGCAGGCGGTGAGAAAAAGATCCGCATCCGGGGCTATCATACACAAACGCCCGGCGGATTGGCGCATGCGTTCGGCGTTGCGATCGGGGCGGAATAGCACGGCGCGGCCGTCTTTGGTGCGAAAGGCTTTCAAGCCCTCGAAAATGGACTGGCCGTAGTGAAGGCAGTTGGCGGCCACGTGCATTTTGAGAAAGGGATCCGATTGGAAAGAAAGCGCGGTCCATTTCCCATCCGTGAAATCGCTTTGGGCGTAGCCGTGGGTGGGCAGGTATTGGAATCCCAGGTTTTTCCAGTCGAGCTGCATTTTCGTTTCCGCCATGGGCTGTATCATTCAAAACTATCTAGCAAAACGCGCCAGCGGTTTGATGCCAAGTCCGATCAGGGCCGGGAGCAGCAAGGATGCCGATGTTTGCGCCAAAGTGGCGGCGAGGGCAAGATTCGCGTCCCATCCCGCGCGGCTTAGAATCCAAGCGGTGGAACCTTCGCGTATGCCCAGCCAGGCCACGGTGATTTGCACCGAGTTGGCCAATTGCGCCATGGCCAAATTGCCCGCGAGCCCGAGGAAAGCCCCGGCGCCGCCGAAAGCTTTGAGAAAGCAGGCGATTTGCATCCACTCAATCCCATAGGCGAGAATACCGATGGCGATGGCTGCCAGGGGAGGGAGCCATCCAAGTTCCTCCGATGCGGGCCAAAAACTCGTCCACTTTTCAGCCAAACCGAATCGCCGGGGTACCAGCTTTGAAATTTTTCGCAACACCCGGATCCAATGGGGGATGATCCCAATCATCAAGAAGACGATGGTTCCCAAGGCGACGGTCCTGAAGCCGCCGATGGCGAACAAGGCGGGTAAAGTCCAGAAAGCGACGGCGGCGAAATCCGTCCAATCGTCCACCAAGGTCAGTCCGGCCACGCGCCAGCGCAAACCCGGGTAGGGGAGGTATAGGCCGCGTATCAATTCCCCGGCTTTTCCGGGTGTGATCAGCGAAAGCGGCAAAGCTCCCAAATAACTTCGCAAGGCTTGCGCCCAGGTGGCTTGCGGCGCAGAGGTTCGCAGTAGGATTCGCCATTTCCAGGCACGCAAACCCAGCAACGGAAAAGTCAGGCAGGCGCCGGCCAGCAGCAATTCGCCATGCACTATTCGGAGGCTGGACCAGATATGGGGATCCCGAAAACGATAAGCGATGGCGCCCAGGCAAGCGGCCGTGAGCAGGAGACGGAGGAGTAAAATCACCCCAACGCCTGTAACACCGCGTCGCCCATGGTTGCCGTTCCTACCGCGGTTTTTCCCGCGGAGATGTCGGCGGTCCGGATTCCGGATTCCACCGTCTTTTCCACGGCTTTCTCGATGGCTTTCGCGGCATCTTCCCGTTTGAAGGAATAACGCAGCATCAAGGCGGCGGAGAGGATTTGCGCGATGGGATTGGCGATCCCTTTGCCCGCGATATCCGGGGCCGAGCCGCCGGCCGGTTCGTAAAGGCCGAAAGAGGATTCGGCGATGCTGGCGGAGGGTAAAAGCCCCATCGACCCCGTAAGCATGGCGCATTCGTCGGACAGGATGTCGCCGAACATATTGCCGCATAGCATGACATCGAATTGATGCGGGTTTTTCAAAAGCTGCATGGCGGCGTTGTCCGCGTACATGTGGGAAAGCTTCACGTCTGGATAATCCTTCGCCACTCCGGTTACGACTTCGCGCCAAAACACCATGCTCGTCAATACGTTGGCCTTGTCGATGGAAGTGACGTTTTTGCGCCGGAGCCGCGCCGCATCGAAGGCCTTGCGCGCGATGCGTTCGACTTCCTTGCGCGTGTATTCCTTGGTGTCCCAGGCGCGTTCATCGGGACCGCTTCCCTCCCGGCCCTTGGAACCGGGGCGTTTGGCGAAATAAAGTCCACCCGTCAATTCTCGCACGCACAGGATGTCAAAACCCTCGCGAACGATGTCGGGCCGCAAGGGGCAGGCCGCAGTCAGCGCCTGGTACACCTTGGCCGGACGGAAATTGCAGAATAAGTCGAAATGCTTGCGCAAGGGCAGCAACGCAGCGCGTTCCGGTTGTTTGTCCGGTGGCAGCGATTCCCATTTGGGGCCGCCCACGGATCCGAACAGGATGGCCTGGGAACTTTCGCAGGTCTTCAAAGTATGCGGAGGAAGGGCTTCGCCGTGCTTGTCGATAGCGCAGCCGCCCACGTCGGCGTGGGTCAATTCCACCCCGAAACCGAATTTCTTGGCGACAGCCTGCAGCACCCGCAAGGCCTGTTCCATCACTTCGGGTCCGATGCCGTCTCCGGGGAGCACGGCGATGCGATAGCGGGTCATGATTCACTTCCTGGTTTATAATGCGACAACGGTCGCGTCAAATGCGGCGCCTTGTCCAACAGTTCCTTATCCTCGGTTACCAAGATCGTTCCCAACTGTCGTGCCAGGGCGAGGAATTGCGCGTCGTAGCCGGAAATCGAAAGGGAAGCCGCCATTTCCAAGGCGGCCAGATAATCCAGGCTTCTTTCGCAGGGAACCAGCATGGTATACGCCAGTTTCCAAATGCTTTCCAATTCGACACGGGGAAAGACCTTGCCGCGTTCCATGGTCGCCAGCACGTTCAGCATTTCATGGCGCCATAATTCCGGCACGTTCCATTGCGGCTCCTGTTCCCGCAACTTCCTGGACCAGGGCATTTTCGGGCCTTGCACCAGCAGGGCGACAACCACATTGGTGTCCACGACGACCATCCGGACGCTTTCAGGCCCGGCCGGCCCGCTTGGCCTTATTGATCCATGCGTCGGTTATGGGGAAGCTCGGCTTGAACGGGGGCCCGGGATCGGGAACCTTGTAAGCTGGCTTCAAGGCCGCTTCCAATATGGACCGGATTTCGCCGCTCATGGAGCGGTGATGCTGGGCCGCCTCGGCCTTCAGGCGTTCATGAATATCACCGGACAGGCTTTTGATGAGGATATCGGGCATATATCGAATATATATCTAAAATATATCGCCGGCAAGCGCAGGGGTGAAACCCCTATTTCATCCACCCCTGGATTTCCTTGAAATCCAGCGTCCCCGCCTTGCGCAGCCATTCGAAGATCACCATTTCCGACGTCACCCTCTGCGCTCCGTGGGTTTCAAGGCGGCGCAAGGCGGTTTCCATGTCCACGGTTTTTCGTGAGGCGACCGCATCCTCCACGATGTAAACCTGCCCGTCCAGGTTTTGCATGAGATCCAGTGCCGTTTGCAGCACGCAGACATGGGTTTCCACGCCGCAAATCACGAATTGGTTTCGCCTTGAAGCGCGCACGGCCTCGGCCCATTCGGGAAGATCAAAAGCGCTGAAGGACAATTTGGAGAACACCGCCGAACCCGGGGGCAGGGAAGAGGAGATCTCCGGCAAAGTGGAACCCAAGGCCTTCGGGTATTGCTCGGAAAAGATGACGGGAATGCCAAGCCGCCCGGCGGCCTTGCACAGGATGGCCATCCGCTTCGCCGCCGGTCCCATGCCGCTTGTTACCGGAAGGAATTTCTCCTGGGCGTCGATGATCAGCAGCAGGGAACGTCCCGCGTCCAGAAGGGAAGTGTTGCGCCGGTCTTCTTTTTCTTTGAGGAACATTCCACCCTCACCCCCAGCCCCTCTCCCACAGTAGTGGGAGAGGGGAGGGAGATATTTGTGCGATGATTAAACTTCCTTCGACTCGATCCACTTCATGTTCTTCCGCAACCTTCGTCCCACCACTTCGACCGGATGCTGCTTCTCCTTCGCCTCCCAGGCCCGGAAGTTTTTTCCGCCGCTTTGCAATTCGGCCAGGAATTCCTTGGCGAATTTCCCGTTCTGGATCTCCTTCAGGATTTTCTGCATTTCCTTCTTGGTCCTTTCGGTGACGATGCGCGGGCCGCGCGTCATGTCCCCGTATTCGGCGGTGTTGGAAACCGAATAACGCATGTAGCTGAGGCCGCCCTGGTAGAAAAGATCCACGATCAATTTCAACTCGTGCAGACATTCGAAATAGGCCAGCTCTTCCGGATAACCGGCGCCCGTCAAAGTTTCGAACCCGGCTTTCACCAAGGCCGAAACTCCGCCGCACAGCACGGTTTGCTCCCCGAACAGATCCGTTTCGGTTTCGTCCTTGAAGGTGGTTTCGATGGCTCCGGCGCGCAGGCCGCCGATTCCGAGGGCATGGGCCAGGGCGGTTTTCCGGGCGTCGCCGGTGGCGTCCTGCTGGATGGCGATCAGGCAGGGAACGCCGCCGCCCTTGAGGAATTCGCTGCGCACCAGATGCCCCGGGCCCTTGGGGGCTATCATGATCACGTCCACGCTTTTCGGCGGCTTGATGATTTTGAAATGGATATTGAAGCCATGCGACCAGATCAGGCATTTGCCGGGCTTGAGATGGGGCAGAATATCCTGATCATAGACTTGCTTCTGCACTTCGTCGGGCAGCAGGATTTGGATCGCGTCGGCCTGCTCCGAAGCCTCGGCCGCGCTGACGGGCTTGAATCCGTGTTTCCGGGCCAGCATGTAATTGGGCGAACCAGGCCGCTGGCCGATGATCACCTTGATCCCGCTGTCGCGCAGGTTTTGGGCCTGGGCATGGCCCTGGCTGCCATAGCCGATCACGGCCACGGTTTTTCCCTTGAGCGGAGCCAGGGAGCCGTCCTTGTTCGTGTACACTTTGAGCATCGGGAAGCCTTTCGTGGGAGGGGTTTCCTAATTTAGCAATCGATGTTCGAACAACTCACGGAAAAACTCGACGCCGCCTTCAAGAAGCTGCGCGGCCTGCACAAGATCACGGAGGAGAACGTCTCCGAGTCCTTGCGCGCGATCCGCGTGGCCCTGCTCGCCGCCGACGTGAATTTCCAAACCGCCAAGGATTTCACGGCGGCGGTGAAGGTGAAGGCCCTGGGCGCCGAGGTTCTGCAGGCGATTAGTCCGGGGCAGATGATCGTGAAAATCGTTCACGACGAGATGGCGGCGCTTTTGGGAGGGGTGGCCGACGAACCCCGTTATCAGGGTAGTCCCCCCGTGGGCGTCTTGATGATGGGATTGCAGGGTTCAGGCAAGACCACCGCCTGCGCCAAGCTGGCGCTGCATTTGCGCGATAAGTGGAAGCGGAAACCCGTGCTGGTGGCCTGCGACGTTCATCGCCCGGCGGCTATTGAACAACTCCAGATTCTGGGGCGGCAACTCGGCGTTCCCGTATACGATGAGGGAATCGGCGATCCCGTCCGCATCGCCGAGAACGGCCGCCGGGCCGCCGTGGACCAAGGCTGCGACGTGGCGATTTACGACACGGCGGGCCGCCTGCAAATCGACGACGCGCTCATGGTCGAATTGGAGCGCATCCAAAAAATCGTCCGGGCCCAGGAACGCTTTTTCGTCGCCGACGCCATGACGGGACAAGAAGCCGTCAACGTGGCCAAGGTGTTCAACGCGCGCCTGGATTTCACCGGCGTCATCCTCACCAAAATGGACGGCGACGCGCGCGGCGGCGCGGCCCTTTCGGTCAAGTCGGTGACCGGCAAGCCCATCCGTTATATCGGCACCGGGGAAAAGCCCGAGGCGTTCGAATTGTTCCATCCCGATCGCATGGCCTCGCGCATCCTGGGCATGGGCGACGTGCTCACCTTGGTGGAGAAGGCGCAAGAGGTCTATGACGCCAAGGAGGCCAAGCAACTCGAGAAGAAA
>JBGPFT010000114.1:0-6891 GCA_041483475.1 Fibrobacteria bacterium
AGGGTGTTGTTGGTTTTATCCGTCATGGAAGGGAAAACTAGCACCGCAATCGATTTATCGTTATGGCGTGCTTAGCCGTTTCCCATCCGCCTGGGCCGGATTGTATCTGACATGTTTCGCTACGGCCCAGGAAACACGCCTGGTGGAATCTCTGGTTCCGCGTCCGGACGCATTTTTCGGTTTCCCTTCGGCTTCATCCATGGAAACCTCCGCCTTTCCCGGCCTTTCCCCGACGGGGCGCATGCAAATCCGCATGTCGAGCGCGTTTTCTTCCGCCGCGGATTTACGGGATCCGGATCATCGCCTATCCCTCGGAGAGGGCGGGGCGGACATCGACGCATGGTTGCATTTCGGGCCGTATTGGGCGGGCATGCTGGCCTCCGCGCCGGCACCGTCATTCCAATTTCGGCATGACACCAGCCTGTCCATTTCCCTGCGTGCGCAACCGGCCCGCGCGGGCTTCGCCTGGCTCCTGTCCCCGGAATCCTCGCCTTGGAACGCCCTGGTCACCGTTCCCGATCCCCTGGGCATGGGCTATGGTTTCGGCCTTCGCCGCTGCGCTTCGGGATGGGAAACCGAGGCGTTTTTTTCCCTTCGCGATCGGGAGGAAGCCGCCGGGGCCACGGCGGTGGAGAACAGCGCCTTCCAGAATATCGCGGGGGTTTGGAGCAGCTGCGAGCAATCGTTGCGGCTTCGGGCCGCGATTCCCATCGGCGCGGGTTTCATCTCCGGGGGCGCGGAAATCGACGGATCGGCCCCGCTTCGGCCGCGCGGGGAGGAATATTGGCTTTCCGATTCCTCGCTGGCCGTAAAACTCGGCGGCGCATACCAATTGAATATTGGTGCCGTCGGTTTGCATGGTTTCGCCGATTTTTCCGAATCCGAAGTGTTCACCCAAGGACTAGTGATCCACCCGGTGTCCGGCGGCCTCAAGCGCTTCCACTACGCCAAGCTTCACCCGCTTTGGAGCGATGCGGGACTGGGGCTTTCCTTCCCGCGCCTGGGCGCATGCGACAGCTCCGGAATGCAAGTCGGGACCACCTACGCCCATGTCCAAAGCCGCCCCTCCCGTGAGGCTTTGGCCCTGAACCGGGAAACCCTGAGCTATAACCGCCTGGGGCTTTCCCTGTTCGCCGCCGTGTTCGGCGGCCTGTCGAGTCAAAGCGAACTCGTGGATCTGGACGCACGGTTGCGCCAGGCCCATGTGCGCGGCAGCGCCCGTATCACCGCAGGTCGTGTGCGCGGTTCGGTTAGAGCCCTGATGACGGCTTCGGAGTTTTCCCTTGACTTGCACCGCGTCACCGAGGAGCAATTTTTCGGAATACCGCGCATTATCGGAGAGGATCAGTGGAATTTTTCCGGCTGGGTATGCTCCGCACGGCCGGAAATATCCCTGGCTTTCCTGCACCGCTTCGGCTCCCTGGAAATCTCCGCGGCGCAATGGCTGCCTTTGCTATGGCGCTTGCGCACCCGGAGCGGATCCGGCGGAGGGGGAGGAACATCGGGCGGAACCGATGAGCAGCTTTGGTTCCGTAACGGCTTTTCGGCGCGGGCCGGACTTAACGTCGGGTTTTAGCCCCGCTTATCGCTTTTTCGCCAGCGGTTGGATGACGGAAGCCGCGGCGGGGACGTGGAATAAACGCCGGGAGTTTTGATCTATTTGGTGCATGACCCACACGAACAGATCGAGATCCGAGGGATTGGCCGGTTTTTGCCAGGTGCAGGTATCCACCCAGGGGTACAAGGGATTAGGAACGCAGATCTTGGCCCGATCCTGAACGCTGTCCAGGGACGCGATGGTCGCCCAAATGTTGTCGTTGGTCAACCCGGGGAACACACCGCCGAAAGTCGGATCTCGGAAATAAATCCTGTGATAGAGATCCTGGGGCTTGATGCCGTTCCCGACCGAATCATTGAAGTCGTTGAAAGTCATGGTGACGTTGCCGGACGGATCGGTGAAATTGGCGGGCCCCTTGACGACGGTCACCGTACGGACTCCGTACACCACTTGCATCGAACCGCCGTTGTCCCGGCATCCGGCCAACATGGCGGTGCCGTTGGAAGCGTTCGGCACCGAATTGAAGGTGCTCATAATTGAATCGTAAATGCGGTCATACATCTTCTGATATTGGATTTGGCAGGGAATTCCAGTCAACATCGCGTTGGCCAGGGTATCGAAACCAAGACCTGTTGAATCATACGCCAAGAAATGAAGGGTTTGCGAGGAGGAATCATAGGTGGAGTACAAGCCATAATCCTGCTGGCTGTAGCCCAAAACGGGGAGCGACAGATATTGCAGATCATAGTAGGGGTCGAAATATCCCCAACTCGTATCGATTCTCGTTCCCAACGAATCGTTCCACACGGAGTACGGGGTGTTGAACTGGAAACGCGGCAGGAAATTCTGCAGGCCGTCCCAGTAAAAGACTCGGGAGAAGTTGACCCGGAGCGTTTCAGTACCGTGATTGTAAGACACCGGAACCTCGCCGGTGAGATACTTTTTCGAACGCTCCAACACGTCGATCATATCCACCGCATCCACCGAATCCACCCTGTCGGTGACTCCGGAACCCACGCAGAGACGCCGATAGGTGCAGTCCGCCGGGTGGTTGTTCAGCGCATAGGTGAGGCCGTCCTGGGCGTTGTTCACCGCCTCGAGGAGCAAGGCTGGGATGCCGTGCACCTGCGCGGCATAGGCGGGCTTAAGGCGCGAAAATGAACTGGTGGTTTGAAAAAGGCCCGTGAATTGATCCAAAGCCGCGGTTTGTCCGGGCCGTAAACTGTCGAGATCCACATCACTAATGTTGCTCAACGTGTCCAACCAGGCGTAGGATCCGCTCAAGGCGATTTCCCAGTCATAGCCCGCCACCATGAGCAGGACGGATTTGGCCACCTTGAAAGCCCCCAAAGTCGGGCCGAGGAGGGCGTGATCGAACATCACCGTATTCGTATCCACCCTAGTCAGGGTATTCGTAAAGAAACGGAAAGTGAAGGTGAATTTCGGGTATTGCATCACTCGATTCAGATCGACCAATGCCGTATCGAGCCGCGGCAGGACGGAATTCCCCACCAAGTCCTGGATTTCCTGGATGGTAGTGCGATCCATGGCCCGCATGCGCGCCGACGTTTTGAGCAATATCGGCGCCGCCTGATCGGGCGCGACCTTGAAAAGGGTGGTGGCTCCTCGCACCTGGGGATCGAGGTTCATATTGGCGATGAAGGCGTCCAGGGCCGGATCCTTGATGACCAAGGTCATGTTGGCCAAGGCCCTCCCGAACAGGGCGCCGCAATGACCGGGAGCCGCGGCCAAGGCCTGGTTATATAAATCGAGTACGCGCTGATAATCGCGGGCCTTGGCCTGCGTCCAGTTCGCGGTGTCGAAGCCGGATTGGAAAAGGGTATCGAACAAAAAAACGAGATCCTTGCCCTGCAAACCCGCCGCGATGGCCACGATGGAATCGCCCGCTCGCTCTTGAGCGGCCGTAAGATTGTCGGGGCAGGTCGTCGGACCCGGGGCCGGCCCAGTTCCCCCTTTGTCCTCGCTGCCGAAGAAACATCCGGCCATGACCAAAGCCAAGCCCAGGGAAAAAATCCGGGCCGATGGGCGGCGGAAAAAGTTGATCGCAAGCATAGTCGCTCTCCTCGATAATACGGATTGAATAAGATAGACGATGGCGAAAGATAATAGATTTCGGAAAATTAAAAACCGAACATGAACCCCCAGGCGTCCATATTGCTGGTCGAGGACGAGGAAATGCTCCGCGGCCTGATTCAGGAGTTGCTCGAATCGAAAGGATACGCCGTGCACGGGGCGGCCAGCGGAGAGGAAGCCCTGGCGCTTTTCGAGCGGCCCGGCCGCGGCTTCGACCTCGTGCTCACCGACGTCATGATGCCCCACATGAACGGTCCCGAATTGGTCGACCGAATCCGGGCGCGCGACGCGAAGGTTAAGGTGATTTTCATGTCGGGTTACACCGGAAGCAGCAGCCCGTCCATCCAAAATTCCCTGAGCCTGCCCGGCGTCGCCTTCCTGCAAAAACCCTTCCGGCTCCAATCCCTGATCGAGGAAGTCGAGTCGCTGCTAAAATAAAGCCTCGGCGGTTTCGGGCGCCTCATTCCGCCGGGAAGACCAAAAGACGACCCCGGGCAAGTCGGCTTTGCGCAAAGGCGCTTTCGGCAATCCCAGCGCGAAGCGGAGGCGGGGATAATCCTCCAGCAGCCATTGGACCAGCCAGGCCAGGGCGTAGGTGCCGGCCACCACGAAAACGATGCGGCTTAAAAAATCCCAGGTTGTCACTTCCCAACACAAAAAGTCCACGGCGCGGAGCACATGGGTGTGCGCCAGGTAGACGAAAAAGGTGTAGGGCGCGACCCCGGTGTACAGGAAGCCCCAATGGGGATTTCCGTGGACGCGGGCCAGGAGCCAGTCCTTCCCCTTCATGAACAAAAGCAGGCTGGCCAGGCAGTAGACGACCACGGACCAGCGGTTGAAATGATCCGAGTCGTAAAGCCCCTTGCCCGCCCAGATGTTGTAACCGTATTCAAACAACAGCAAAGCCAAGGCCGCCGCCCAGAAAGCGAAAGCCCGGGATCCCGACCAGCGTCGGAGCCAGCCGGCCAGGAAATCCCGACGCCAGGCGGCATGCATGCCCGCGCAGCAGTAAAACACGTAAAAGACCAGGAGATTCGAATGCAGGGCCGGTAGCTTCAGGCCCAGAGGCTCCAAATAGGTCTCGACGGGTGACATGAAAGCCAGGTGCAGGAGCAGGCAAATCCCCAATACCCAACCCCGGCGCGCCAGGCGATAAACGAAAGGGAACACGAGATAAAACTGAAAGATGACGATGAGGAAATAATACTGGTAGTCGAAACCGTCGACCAGCAGGAATTTGAGAAAGACGAGAACGGAGGATCCCGGAGCCGAGCGCCAGGACAACTCCGCGAGATAATCCAAGTGGCGAAAGCCAGTAAAAACCGACCACAGAACGAAAGGAATGAGGATCTTGGGCAGCCGAAAGCGGTAATAATCACCGAGCTTCGGCGGCTTTTCCAGGAACTGCTGGGTGAGCCCGAAGCCGGACAGGAAGAAGAAAACCGGCACGGTGAAACGGGTGAGTTGATCGATGAAGGTGGCCAGGAAGCCGAGGGACCAGAAATCATGGCTGGTATAGAACCCTTCCACCCAGAAATGGACGCAATGGGATACCACCACCATGACGCTGGCGGTGACGCGGAGGATTTCCCCGTCGCGGCGGCTTAGTTGGTATTTCTGGCTGGGACCCATGCTGGTAATGGAAAACCCGTAAAAACGGGTCGGCGAAACGTAATGAAAAAAAACGGCGGGAAAGATTTGATATTTTTTTTACCTTTCGTGACGGCTGGGCAACATATGAAAAACGGATTCTTCTCCCGACGTATGATTGGGACCCGCATGCTGGCGGCGGCCCTGTTATTCGGGTGTGCCTCCGGAAAAAAAGAAGAGGATGCGGGCAACAAATCCCCGGCGATCGCCGCATCCAACGATATCCTGGAATTGCTCACGGGTTTCGGGGAATCCGTGTCGAAAAAAGATTTCACCCGAGCGGTGGAATACCTCGTTCCCCGCGAACGGGCTCTCATGCGGGATGCCTCGGGCCATATTCCGGAGGACAAGCAAAAGGCCCTCATGGCCTTGTCCTTGCAACGATTGATCCGCGATCCCTCGGTCCATATGGAAAATGGATATCTGGCCGGGATTCACGACATCATTTCCCGGCCGGAAACGGCGCGCGTAGATTCAACGCAAGGCGCTCCCATCAGCGATAGCGCCATGGTCGCCCAAGCTACAAGCGGCACGGTAACCCCAATCCCTCTTCCCGCCGAGGCCATGCAAGCCGCCACAGCCAACGAATCAGCGCCTCAAGACTCCACGAGAACGTCGGATCCGGCGCCCGACGCCGACCCATTGCTACAGGAAACCGTGAAGAAATTTTTCTCGGCCATCCGCCAGCAAAATTGGAGCGCGGCCTTGGCCATGATTAACGCGGACGAGAAAAAAGCCTTCCTGGACGAGAAAGGCAAACTCAGCGAGGCTTCCAAGGCCAGACTGTCCCGCATCGACATCTCGAATAGGGGCGCCTTGATGCTTCAGGACGGAAAGCTTACGGGCGTGAGCTTGATCGTTCCGTCGAAGTAATCTCGCTCATCTCGATACGTCGCGATTGTCTTTCTATAGCGTAAACCGCGCCACTCGACGAGCGTAGCTTCGGTCGTTGAGTAGACCCATCCGACCTAATCGCAACATTTCGGGTCGTATCGAAACGACCGCCATCACTTCGCCGCCCACAACACCGCCAACCCCGCCACGACGGCGGCCATGCCTCCAAGTACGATCAGGATCATCTTCTTGGAAGGCCCCTTGCCGCCGGATTCAGGTTCTTCGGAAAAGCCGCGAGGATCGTCGTCCCAGTTTTCCTTCACCTTCCCCTGGGGACCCGCTTCTTCCCCACCCCCGCCCACGCGCTTCAGCGCCAGGGAATAGGTGACGGCGTCCATTTTCTTGACTTCGAAATCGCGGCAAAGATTATTGTATCCCGGGCTCTCTCCGCAAACCCGGTGCTTTCCCGGATTTACGGGTAGCCGGGAACCTATCGCCGCCAAAGGGGATCGGTCCAAGGTGAGCAGGGTATTGGAAGGTTGCACGCTGAGATTGATCCAGGCGGCCTCTTGATCCTGCAGCGAGTTCGCTAGGTCGGGTAGGCCGTCGGTCAGGATCTTCACGGTGGATCCCGTATACACTTTGCGCAGTAAGGTGCTGTTCTGACCCGTGGGAACGGCCACGAAGGTCAGTTGAAAGGTGACGGTGGAATCGACGCGGCTGACCTCGGGCATGACCAGGTATTCGGCCATGAG
>JBGPFT010000115.1:0-6867 GCA_041483475.1 Fibrobacteria bacterium
ACGCCGTGTTCTATTACGAGGCGGACAAGACTTTGCCTTCCGAGCTGGAGAAAAGACTGCGCATCAACGAGAACGTGCTGCGCTGGCTCACCGTGGCCGAAAATCCCTGCGGCATTCCGCCCGCGCCTTCGCCCGACGCCATGTTCGGCGTACCCACGGCCGCCGTCGCCGGGCCGGCCGGCGATGACAGGCCCAGGAAAGGAGAGGAATAATGCGGAGCAACGATCGGGATCGCGATAAGGATCGCGACGGAAAAGGCGGCAAGGAAAAGGAGTGGAAGCAGAAGAAGAAGAAGAACTGCTATTTCACCGAGAACAAGATTAAACATATCGACTACAAGGACGATAAGCTGCTCCGGAAATTCATCAATGAGCGCGGGAAGATTTCCTCCCGCAAATTTTCTGGTACTTCATCCGGTTACCAACGCGAATTGGCCGTGGCCATCAAGCGCGCCCGCCATCTGGCTCTCCTGCCCTACGTGGCTGAGAACATGCGCTGAGAGAGGGGAAGGAGCCGCCATGCAGGTCATTCTACACGAGGACGTCGGGGGACTGGGAAAAACCCTGGACGTGGTCAAGGTCAAAACCGGTTTTGCCCACAACTATCTCTTTCCCCGCCAGCTGGCCGCCTTGGCCACCCCGTCGGCGCGCAAACAGTTGGGGGCTTTGCGGGTCAAGGCCGAGGAGAATGCCCGCAAGGAAAAAGCCGTTTTGCAGGCCCTGGCGGAAAAGCTGAAGGACGTGTCCCTGACCATCGCCGCCAAAGTACACGAGGGGGAAAAACTCTACGGATCCATCCAGGCGGGCGACATCGCGGTGAAAATCCGCGAAGCCGGCTTCGATCTGGACAAAAAAGTCGTGACGCTCGCCGAGCCCATCAAGCAACTCGGCATGTACACCGTCAAGCTGCAGCTGCATAAAGACATCGAAGCCAAAGTAAAGTTGTGGGTCATTTCCGACGAATCAAAGTGAGTCCAACCCACCCGCATGCCCGCTGAAATCATCGTCATGGGGGCGCGCGGGCGCATGGGACAAATGGTCCTCGCCGCCTGCGCCCGCCTGCTGCGCGACAAGCGACCGGGTCCGCTCGCGGTGATCGGAGCCGTGGAGGCGAAGGGTTCACCCGGCATCGGCCAAAAGCTCGTCGTGGACGGTTTGGAAGTTTTGCTCACCGATTCCCTGGAATCGGTGATACGGCCCGGCTGCGTGGTCATAGACTTCACGACCCCGGAATCCTCCTTGGCCGCCCTTGCGGTGATCGAGCGCGCGGGCGCGGCCCATGTGCTCTGCACCACGGGGTTCAGCCCGGAACAGAAGCTGCGCATCGAAAACGCCGCACTCAAGATCCCCATCGTCTATTCCCCCAATATGAGCATCGGCGTCACGGTGCTTTTCAAGGCGGCCGAAACCGTGGCGCGCGCCTTGGGCCGCGACTTCGACGTGGAAGTGGTGGAAGTCCATCACCACCAGAAAAAAGACGCGCCGAGCGGCACGGCCCTTGGATTCGCCGAAGCTGCGGCGCGCGGGTTGGATCTGCCGCTGGACCGGGTGGCCGTCTACGGCCGGCACGGCTTTTCGGGCGCGCGTCCCAAGGGGGAAATCGGCATCCATGCCGTCCGCGGCGGCGACATCGCCGGGGATCACACCGTGCTGTTCGCCGGAGACGGCGAACGGGTCGAGTTGAAGCATATGGCCCACAATCGGCAACCCTTCGCCCAGGGCGCTTTGCGGGCGGCGCTGTTTCTCAAGGGAAAGCGTCCGGGGCTTTACACCATGGTGGATGTGCTGGGATTGTGATTTTGTAGATTGACCCGGAACGCGGGGCTTTTCATTTGCATCTGAATCTCCACGCCATTTTATCGGCGTCCCTGTTGTCGGCGTCCTTCGCCGCGGCCGCCGCCTCGGTCCCGGATACCGCCCTGAAGGTTCCGGAGAAAACCGATTCCGTCATCGCCAAGCAGGACAGCGCCGTCGTGCACAAGCCCCGCCCCCGCGTGGTGCGCGAGACCACGGTCAACCCGCTCAACGCGATCAAAGGGCGATACCGCAGCCCCAAGAAAGCTTTGTTCATGTCGTTGGTGGTGCCGGGGTTAGGGCAGGCCTATGTTGGTCAAAGCGTTTTGAACTATTCCCGCGCGGCGGCGTATCTCGGCGTCGACATCGCCTTGGGCATCCTTTGGTACCAATATGTCGTGATCAAACACGATCGCCAGGTAAAGAAATACCGCCGCTTCGCCGACGAAAACTGGAGCCAGAAACGGTACGAGGATTCCCTTTCCCTGCATTCGGATTCCACGAAATTCGCGGCCCAAAACCCGTTCCGCGAATCCTATTGCGATGCCGTCGTGCGGAACAGTGCCGGGGATGCGGACGACAGCCTGCGGGTAGGCTGTAAGGATCTCAACAATTTCAATTACCGCACGTTCCAGGCCTATTTCGCCCGCGACTTCACCGGCGCCGACTCGGCGGATTCGGTGCATAATATGCGTGCGGGTTTCGAGGATATTTTTTCCTTCTATGAACTCATCGGCAAGGAACAAGAATTCATCGCTGGCTGGAAGGACGCCAATAATGTCAGTTACGCGAGAGATTCCCTCATCACGGGAACCAGCGCCATGCGTGATCAGTACATTTCCATCCGCGGCACGGCTAACCGCTATGCCCGCATGCAGGCTTGGTTCCTGGGGGGCATCGTCGTCAACCACATCGCCTCGGCGGTGGACGCGGCCCTCACCGCGCACCACCACAACCAGTCCCTGTACCAAAGCGAAACCCGTTGGTACGATCGCCTCCACCTGAACGGCGGCCTGGCTTTCGACGGCGCTCCGCGCACGGTGTTGACGGCTTCGGTTGCTTTCTGACATGCTCCGGGTGGGAAAACGAAATATGTCCCGAGATTTTCCCGCCCTGGCTTTGTTTGTCATATCCCTGTTCGTGGTTCCATCCCGGGCCCAAGTTTCCGGCGAAGAAACCGTCGGCGGCGGGCGCGAAATCACCGTGGAAATCGATTCCGCCCGCAACAAGAACCAAAGCCGCTCTTTGGGCGTCGCTCTTTTAGGATCGGCCCTGCTGCCGGGAGTCGGCGAAACCTATTTGCGCGAAGGTCGTTCCGCCCGCACCTTCCTGCTGGCCGAAGCGGGTTTCTGGGCCGCCGTTTTCTTCGCCTGGCAAAGCCGGAACGGTTATCTCCAATCCGCCCGCAATTACGCGGCCGAATACGCCGGCGCGAATTCCGCCGGCAAGGGGGAAGGTTACCTCAACGCCCTGACGGAGTTCCGCGCCTACGCGGAGAAGGAACATCGCCAGGACAGCTATGAACTCAGCCAGGTCTTGGCGGGAGACCGGGACGGGAACTATCCCATCGCGCCCGCCGACGCCTGGGATTTCGGCAGTTCCAACACGCCCGAGAACACGGCGCATTGGAAACAATTTCAGTCGGTCATGCGCCATTACCGCGGCGCCAAGATCGCGCTCTCCTTCGCCGCCGGGGCCTTGGTGTTGAACCGCGTGGCCTCGCTGGCCCACACCCTCCGGATTTACCGCCGCACGGCCGGGAAGGGCCTGAGCTATCGCCTGGACCCCGAAATCGCTCCGGATTACACGGGATTACGGCTGTCGCTGGCGTTTTAACCCCGGCCCCCTTGCGTATTTCCGCTTCTTTGTTTATCCTATGGACATGTCCTGCGCGACCGAAATGAACGCCCTTCTGCTAGGCCTTACCGGCTGAGTGGAGCGGAGCGTTTGGAAAAAGGCCCACTCCTCCGAGTGGGCCTTTTTCATTAAGGGGCTCCCGGAGGACGCGGACGATTCCGAACGCGGGATTCAATAGGACGCGCGGGATGGAAAGGATGAAACCATGAGCGGAAATGAAACCAAAAAACGGCAACCCTTTTTCTACGATGTCACGCTGCGGGACGGCAATCAGGCTTTGCGCCATCCCTGGGATCTCCACGAAAAAGAACGCGTATTCCGCCAGTTGTTGAAGCTCGGCGTGCAAGGCATCGAGGTGGGATTTTCGGGCGCCAGCGAAATGGATTTCGCGGCCTGCGAGCATTTGGCGCGCTTGGCGCCCCCGGACATCGTCATCTCCGGCCTGGCCCGCGCAGTGGAGCGCGACATCATCAAGGTTTGGGAGGCGGTCAAGCACGCCGCCAAGCCGCGCATCCACACCTTCATCGCCACCTCGCCTTTCAACATGGAGAACGTGTTGCGCATGTCACCGGAACAGGTGCGCAAGAAAGCCGTGGAGGCCGTGGCGTTGTGCCGGGCCACCATGGGGGGCAAGGGGTCCATTCAATTCTCGGCCGAGCATTTCGGCGATTGCCGGGAAAACCTCGACTTCGTCATCGACTTGTTCCACGCCGTGGTGGAAGCCGGAGCCGGCGTGATCAACCTGCCCAACACCGTGGAGCGGTACCGCCCCATGATCTTCGTGGACATGGTGCGCAAGGTGGTCGCGGCCTTGCCGAAACACGTCGCCGTCGCCGTGCACACGCACAACGACTTGGGCATGGCCACGGCCACCACGGTGGAAAGCTTCTTCGCGGGAGCCGTCCAGCTCGAATGCGCCTTGAACGGCTTGGGCGAAAGGGCGGGCAACACCAATCTCTACGAGGTGGCCATGTCGCTGCACAATTGCGGGGTGGACGTGCCCCTGCGCATGGAGGAGATTTACGAAACCGCCCTGCTGGTTTCGGAATGGGCGCGCGTGCCGATTTACGAAAAAGCTCCGCTGGTCGGAAACGACGTGGTGGCCCATCGCAGCGGCATCCACCAAGACGGCGCGGCCAAGACCAAGGGCATGAAGAAAGGCGCCTACCGCGCCTTCGAGGGCGATGTCATCGGCCGCAAAGAAGCGGATAAATTGGTGTTCACCAGCCAGTCGGGGAAAACCGCCGTGCATGAAATCATCCAGGCCCTGGGGCTTCCCATCACCATGGAGGAAGCGGCGCGGCTTCAGCCCATGTTGAAGAAGATTTCCGAGGAAGGCAAGGGCGAGCTGGTCGACGCGGATCTGGTGCGCGTTTATGACGAAGTGCTGTTGCGGGCGCCGGGACCCTTGGAATTCATCGCTTTGCGCATGGATCCCGAGGAGAAGGAGTTTTATTTCGACGTCCGCCATGAAGGAGTGGTCAAGACGCTGACGGGCCAGGGCACGGGGCCCATCGACGCCTGCATGCACGCCGTGGAACAGGTGGGCTGGTATTTCCATCTCCTGGAATATTCGCAGCAGGCAATGGACATCGAGCATTTGGATTTCGCGGCCTATGCGCTGTCGGAGTTCAAACTGCAGCGTAGGCCCGGTTCTTCGGGAGCCCCCGAAGGGCCCGTGGCCATCGGCCGCGGCAAGGACAAGGACACCATCAAGGCCAACGTCAAGGCCCTGTTCAACGGCATGAACCTTTTGCTGGCGAAGTGAGGACCGCGGGAAAATTCGTCCCGGGCCAGCGCTGGGTCAGCGACAGCGAACCTGAGCTGGGCCTGGGCCTCGTGCTCGAGGCGGGCCATCGCGACGTGAAAATCCGTTTCGCGGCCGCGGACGAGACGCGGGTGTACATGCAGCGCAACGCCCCCTTGCGCCGGGTGCGCCTGCAGCCGGGGGATAGGGCGCGGGATCGCGAGGGGACGCTCGTGGTCCGCGCGGCGGAAGAGAAGAACGGATTGCTGGTTTACCGCGGCGACGAACGGGAAATGCCCGAGCAAGAATTGCTCGATGAAATGGGCTTTTCCGATCCGGACAAACGCCTGCTTTCCGGCAAGGTGGGTAAACCCGGGGAATTCGCGCTGCGCCTGCGCTCCTTGGAATTCCGCCGGGAAATGCTGGGATCGCGCGTGCGCGGATTGGCGGGGGCGCGCATGGAGCTTTTGCCGCATCAGATCTCCATCGCCGACGAAGTGGCCGCGCGCCACAAGCCCCGCGTACTCCTGGCCGACGAGGTGGGCCTCGGCAAAACTATCGAGGCCGGACTCGTCTTCCACCGTTTGCAGGCCACGGGACAAATCGGGCGCACGCTGGTCGTCGCGCCCCCGCAATTGGTTTACCAGTGGATGGTGGAACTTTACCGCCGCTTCCACCACATGTTCACCGTGCTGGACGAGGAATTCTGCCGCGCCGAGGAAAAGGGCGCTGCCCTGAGCTCGGTTCCCGAGCCTTGCCGAGGGATGTCGAAGGGCGACGCGTATCAAAACCCTTTCGCCTTGCGCCAATCCATTCTTTGCGGCGTCGATTTCCTGTCCGCCCCGGACGGACACCGCGTGGAACAGGCCGCGGCGGCGGGCGTGGATCTCCTGATCGTGGACGAGGCGCATCATCTGGCCTGGTCGCCGGAGCGGGCTTCTCCCGAATACTCCGCGATCGAAAAACTGGCCCGGGTGGCGAAAAGTGTGCTCTTGCTTACGGCCACGCCCATTCAACTGGGGCAGGCTGGGCATTTCGGCCGCCTGCGCCTTTTGGATCCGGAACGCTTCGCCGATCTGGAAAGCTATCTCGGTGAAACCCGGCATTACCGGGAACTCGCGTCGCTGGCCGATAAGCTCCTGTCTTCCGACGCGCCTCAAACCGAGGTCGCCGAAGCCTTGCGGCGGACTTTTCCGGACGACCCGCCCTTGCATTCCCGCCTTGCGGATTATTTGTCGGGTAAACCGGAATCCCGCCAGAACTTGATCGAAGATCTCGTGGATCGCCACGGCACGGGCCGCCTGATGTTCCGCAACCGCCGCCGGGTCATGGGCGGGTTTCCCAAGCGCATGGTGCATCCCGTGGCGTTGGATCCGGGCCCCGAACCGGGAAAAGATTTCGCGGCCGAAACCGATTTGGCGCTGTGGATGGGGCTGACCGGACGCCCCGATCCGAGGCTCGGGTGGTTGG
>JBGPFT010000116.1:0-6828 GCA_041483475.1 Fibrobacteria bacterium
ACCGCCTACACCTACCAAAGCGCCCGGGGCGTCATGCGCGTCGGAGCCGGAAACTCCTTTACCACCTCCGCGGTTTTCAACGGGGTGCTTCCCGCCATGCCGCATCTCGGATCGGATCCCACCACTTTGAACAACGAATTGAACGCCGTGTCCGGGAATGCCGGCGGCGGGGATTCCTACGCTGCGGGCAAGGCCTTGGGCAAGGTGGCGGCCGTGGCCTTCATCGCCCAGTTGGCCGGAAACACCATCAAGCGCAATGAATTCATCAACGGATTGAAAACCGAATTGGAAAGCTGGTTCACGGCCGGCGGACCCAAGCAATTCTATTACCATGCGCCTTGGAATACCTTGATCGGTTATCCGCCCGCCTACGGATCGGATACGCGCCTCAGCGATCATCATTTTCACTACGGGTATTTCCTGATGGCCGCCGCCGCCGTGGCCCAGGCGGACACGGTCTGGGCCGCCAACCGGAATTGGGGCGGCATGGTGGAAATGCTGATCCGCGAAATCGTGAACTGGCAGGACAATGATCCCCTGTTCGGCCGGTTCCGGTATTTCGATCCCTATGAAGGCCATGGCTGGGCCGACGGCATGGGCTTTGACCGCGGCAACAACCAGGAATCCTCCTCGGAATCCATGAACGCCAACGCCGGGATCATTCTATGGGGCATCCATACCGGGAACACTTTGCTGCACGACCTGGGGATTTTCATGTATACGCAAGAAACCCGGGCCGTCGAACAATATTGGTGGGATGTGGACAACCAGAATTTCCCCGCCGCTTTCGCCCCGAACGCCTTGGGCATCGTTTGGAGCAACGGCGGAGCCTATGCCACCTGGTTCAGCGCCGCAGCCGAAAAAATTCGCGGCATCAACTTCCTTCCCATCACCGCCGGGCATTTGTATTTGGGCCGGAATCCGGCTTATGTAATCCAAAATTTTAATGCGGGTTATCAGGTGGGGACCACCGATTGGTCCGGAATCTATGACGAATATCTGGCCTTCGCGAATCCGACTCAGGCCTTAACCAACTACGGCACGGGACCGGTCATGGAGGGCGGGGAAACCCGCGCTCACACCTACCACCATTTGATGAGCCTCCAGGCCATCGGTCAGCTTAACCCACAGATTACCGGGAGCACGCCTTCCTATGCCGTATTCGACAAGGGAAGTACGCGCGCCTACACCGCCTATAATCCCAACGCCACGATCTTGACCGTGACTTTCAACGACGGCTTTTACATGGACGTGCCGGCGAAAACCCAATTGACCCGCACGGGACCCGTGGTTCCGATTTACAGGATCCGGAACCGTCCCGTCATTTCCCAGCGTTCTTGGCTAAGGCTGTTCGACGTGTTGGGCCGCTATTTCCCGAAGTAAATCGCGCGCGAAATTTTCCAGCGCGGGATCGCGCGCGCCCATGCTGATGACGAAGTCCCCGGCCTTGGCTTCGGCGGCCACGGCGCTCAGGATTTCTTGCTTGGACGGGAAAAACGACCCAATGGATTTTTTCTGGTTGAGGGCGGCGATCAAATCGGCCGAGGAAATGGATTTGTCCGCCGTGCCTCCCGCGTAGAAAATCTCGGGCATGTAAAACTTGTCCCCGGCGTCCAGGACGGCGGCCACCGAATCCATGATATCGCAGCCCATCAATTTCATGGGTGCAAAACCATGGGGATGGAATACGGCCAACACGCGGCGATTCTTCCCGAAGGCGCGCCCCTTGGCGGTTTCCAAAGAGGCCTTGATCTTGGCGGGGTTATGGGCGAAATCATCCACCACGGTGATTCCCCGGACCTCGCCTACTTTCACGAAGCGCCGTTCCACTCCCCGGAATTTGCGGAGGCCTTCCGCACAAGCGGAAAGCGGAATTCCCAAGAGTAGGCCTGCGGCGACGGCGGCTAAGGCGTTCTCGACGTTATATCTGCCCGGCGCATGGATTTCGAATCGGACGCCTCCCAAGACGAATCGCGAACTCCATTCGCTGAATTCCGGATTCGGCAAGCGAAATTCGCCGGCGAAGTCGGGGCCGAAAGGAATGTCTCCCGGACGTCCCAAATCCCGGCAGCGAATGTCCCCGGCATTGAACGCGATGCGGCGGCATTGTTCCCGAAAAGTTTTAAACAGGGGAATCAAGGCGTCGATTTCCATGTGGTCTTTTTCGATGTTGAGGATCACCGCTGCCTCTGGATGATAACGCGTCAAGCTGCCGTCGCTTTCGTCGGCCTCCACCACCATCCATGGACCGTTTCCGGCGGCGGCGTTTCCGAGCAACCCCCGCTCCTGCAGCGAAAGCAAATTGGCCCCGGTGATCAGCGCGGGGGCGAAACCGCCCGCTTCGAGGATATGGTAAATCATCCCCGTCACGGTGGATTTTCCCGAAGTACCGGCCACCGCCAAAGTTTTCTTTTCCGAGCAAAGCGTCGCCAGAAGTTCGGATCGGTGCAGAATGGGAAGGGAAAGCTCGCGGGCGCGCTTTATTTCGGGGTTGTCATTTTCGATGGCCGTGGAAACCACGATGGCCGAATGACGATCCGCAACGCCGCTTCCGTCCTGGGGAAACAGGCGGATTCCGTGGCGCTCGAAATAGTCCCGCTTGTCTTTTTCGCTTCCCTGGTCGAAGCTGCGATCGGAACCGGAAACTTCCCGGCCGGAGAAACGCAGGTACTGGGCCAAGGCGCCCATGCCCCCGCCCGCGATTCCCGAGAAATAAAAGTGATTCGGCGCGGAACCAGCCACGCTTCAAGCGCCCGGATTTTCGAGCATCTCGTCGATTTCGCTCAAAACCAGGCCGTCGTCCCAAAGTTTTTCGCCGCGCTCCAGCATGCGCCGGCGTTTCAAGGCGCCGCGAGCCTGTTCCAGGGCCGCGGCGATGTCCTCGGAGCCCTTGTTTTCCGTCTCGATTTGGCGCAGCGCCGTGAAAAGGCCGTCCACCTTGCCCACGCATCCCAGCGCCACCACGGCCTCGTAACGCACGTCCGCGTTCGCATGACGGGAAAGCTCCAAAAGTCTCGGCTCGGCGGCGGAAAGCCCGAGCGTATGGGCGGCATGGGCCGCCTCCACCAGCACGTTCTGGTCCTCGTTCCACAATTCCTCAAGCACGATGCGCTCGAACACCGGATCCCGCACCAAGCCCATGGCGTATACCGCGCTCACCTTCACCCAGGGGTTCGGAGCCTGATGATAATAGCGGAGCACCAGTTCGCGCACCTCCGGCTTCCAGCCCAAATGACCCAGCGACTCCAGCACGCGGCGGCGCACCTCCATGCTTTCCATGCGCGCGTCCACGCGCGCGAGCAGGAATTCCTTGACCTTGCGGTAAAAATCCGGATTCCCCATCGGGGGCGGAACTTCGGCTTCTGCGGGCAAATCGGCCTCGTATTCCATGCCGTCCTGAATGACGTTCCCAAGGCAACCTGAGGCCATGCCGCGCACTTCCTCGTCGTCATGCTCCGCCAACCGCAGCACCCGCTCGAACAACTCCTGATGAGACGCGAAAGCTCCGGCCGCCTGCAAGGCGGGCAAAACGATTTCCTTATCCGGGGAATCGAGATAGACCAGAAGCTGGCGCGGCGAATCCAGGGCGTCCACGTCGCGATTGCCGATGGCTACGATGCGCTTGAGGATTTGGGTTTTTTCCTCCTGGGAGGAGGCCGCGTTTTCCATGGGCATGAAGTTAAGAAATAGATTCACTCGGTGAGCGTCCTTCGATAAAGGGAAGCTCGCTCGTCGAGTGGCCGACTTACACTGCATTATGTCCCGGTGAGGCCGTATCGAGACGAGCGAAACTACATTCCTCCGCATGGATGCACTGCGATACGAGGCGATTTCACCCGTATTGGCGCAATTCCTGGCCCGGTACGGAATCGGCCGGGATTGTTCCATCTCGCTGGCGGGCGCGGCCGGGTCGCGGCGCGCCTATTATCGCCTGAAATCGGGGTCCCGCAATTTCATCGTCCTGGTTTCGCCGCCGGACGACGCGGACTTCGGACGTTTCCTGCGCATCACCCAGTTCTATCGCATGGTGCGGTTCCCGGTGCCCATGGTTTTTTGCATCGACGATGCCGCGCATCAAGTCGTGCTGGAAGATCTCGGCGATCGCTGCCTCTATGATCAATTCCGTGCCGATAGGGCCGGAGGACTGGAGAGCTATCGCAAAGCGCTGGACCTGCTGGTGGATCTCCAGACGCGCTGTCACGCCTTGCACCAGGAATGCCCCGACATCCGCTCGCGAATTTTCGACCGCGAACAGCTTTTGTGGGAAACGGCGTATTACCGCGTCCAATATCTCGAAGGTCATCGCGGATTGCCGACAGGGGATTTGTTGCGCGCCATTTTCGAGGAATTGGCGGCCCTGGTGGATCATCATCCCAAGGCCATCATGCACCGCGATTTTCAGTCGCAAAACCTCATGGTCGCTTCCGACGGGGCCGTGCATGTCATCGACTATCAGGGCAGCCGCCTCGGATCCGTCTATTACGACCTCGCTTCGCTTCTGCTCGACCCTTACGTGATGCTGGCCGACGCGGAAATCGAGGGGTTGCTCCGCCATTTCCACGCGAAATCACTGAACTCCCTTGAGTTTTCCGAATTCCGCACGGCCTTCCTGCACACGGGATTGCAACGCGTCATGCAAGCGCTGGGAGCTTTCTGTTTTCTGTCCCGGGTGAAGGGCATCGCCAGTTTCGCGGCGCATATACGTCCGGGCGAAGAACGGTTGCGATGGCTGCTCAGGGAATGCGGTAAGCCGGAATGGGATCGGATTTTACCGGTGTAGAAGTGATTCGCGAATAGGCCCTACTCCGGCGTCACGGCGAACCAAAGCGTATCGTACAGGTTCTTGCCGGTGATTTTCTGCAGCACCAGCATCCCGTAGTAATAAAGGCGATGCCCCCAGCGCATTAGGCCGGCATCCACGAAATAGGGATCCAGGCTTTCCTGGAGTATCCGCAAACCTTTGGATTTCAGCCAGCGCCGCAAGGTGGTGTCGGTGAAATGCAAGAGGTGGATCTCGGCCAGTGAACCGTCCAGGGTCACCTTGGGTAGGCCGTAGGTGCCGTAACGCTTGAATTTCCGCATGCCCAGGCGCGCCAAGACGAATTTGAGAACCCGCCGCGCCACCGAATGCAATTCGTTGGGAACGGCGATGACGAGCGCCCCGTCGGGTTTGAGCAAGGCCAGGCATTTGTCCACGACGGCGTTGGGGTCATGTACGTGTTCCAACACGTGGATGATGGTGATTAGATCGAAGCGCCGCGTGCCGAAGTCCACGTCTTCAATGGCGCCTTTCAGGACCTCGAGCCCGTATTTTTCCTTGGCTGTAAGAATGGCCGAATCCGACACCTCGGTGCCGGTCACCCGGTAATGATCCGAAGCCCATTTGAGGAATTGGCCGATGCCGGTGCCGACGTCGAGCAAATCCCCGGAGGGCTTGAGGCGGCGCACCAACTTGAGCCGGTTTCGCCACATGCGGTCGCGCCCTTCCTCGGCGGCCAGCCAAGCGTCGTATTTCTGCTCACCCGAATAATAGCGGGCGATTTCCTCGCGGCTGGGACGCGGATTATCGAAGACGAAACCGCAGGCGCGGCAACGGCAAAGACGGATTTCGGCGGAAGCCGTTACGAAATCGGAACTATTGCAGAGGGGGCAATGCGTCAGGGATTCCATGGAATCCTTTGTCCCTCAGGCCCATTCCCAACGGGGAGAAAATCGGCGGTAAGCGGGGAGGAGAAGGCCCAAGAAAGCCGCGCAGGCCAAGGAAACCCTAAAACCGCGTTTGAGCCAGGGCGAATGATAGGCGAAGCGCACCGAATGCTTTCCGGCTTCCAGGTATATGCCGCGGAAGGCGTGATCCACGCGCAGCAAAGGCGCCGCGCGGCCGTCCACCTCGGCTTTCCAGAAGGGGAAATACAATTCCGATAAAACCAAAATACCGGGCTTCGTCATCTCCACTTCCGCCTCCTGGAGGTTGTAATCGCGGCGCAGGCTCTTGACGGCCCCAACGTCCGGGATCCCTCCCGTCCCCTGAGCGGCTTGCGCTGAGTCCAGCCGAAGCGAGTCGAAGGGGACGGGAGGGGATGCAGGCAAAAGCGACGATTGCGATGCCGGGATCAAGGCCATCCGCCCCGGGGCAAAACCCGGATCCTTCATCGCGCCCAGCAAACCCTCGTCAGGCTCGGTTTTCCATTCGTGGACGACGAAGGCGCGCGGCAAAAAACTTCTGTTCGGGGCCAGCTTAAGGCCGGGATCGTCGGGCAGGCGAAAGGCCAGGTATTTCACGTTGAGCAAATCGAGAAAGGGCGATCCCGACACCGAGCCGTCGGGATTCTGCCGCAGCCCGTGCAGAAAATTCTCGTTGCGCTGGTAATCCCCGCCGCGGAATTCGCGGTACAGGCGGTATTCCTGATCCACGAAACCCTCGACGGTTTCCACCTTGTGGTATTGCAAAAAGCCGCGCTCATAGGCCCCGGGCATGCCGAAGACCCGAAAGGGTTCCTTTTCCTTCTCCAACGCTTCCACCGCCGGTTCGCGCGGGAAAACCCGCTCTAAGGGATAAACGTCCACGAAACGGCTGTTTTCCCAATAGAGATCGACGCATACGGCGGCGACCAGGAAAATCGAAAATGGAAGCCAACGCTGATCCTTGGATTCGCGTAGTACCCACTGACGCAACGCGAATACGAGGGCCAATACCAATACCCCGTTCTTGATGGCTCCCAAGGCGAAATCGCCGGCATTTCCCGATTGCCGGGGCAGATTGGGAATGGCTTCCGGTCCGAACATGGAGCCCCACATTCCGTACACCGCCTGCGAAGCCAATCCCGA
>JBGPFT010000117.1:0-6776 GCA_041483475.1 Fibrobacteria bacterium
CGGTGATCGGCAAGGAATGGCGTTTCCGGCCCGAACCTGCGGACCCGGATCATCCGAGTTACGTCCTGCACGTGCACCCCTCTTCCCTGCCTGCGGGCATGGCGTTCGATCCCGACAGCGTCCTGTTGCGCTGGACGCCGGATACCGCGCTGGCCGAAACCCGCCAGACCTTCTCCCTGGCGGTGGAGGATCCCCTGGGCGCGCGCCGGGAATTCCGTTACGTCGTGCAGGTGATCGCGGGCGAGGACATCGCCTGGTCCGAAGGGATCAAGCTGAACCTCCCCTGGGACACCTTGCTGCAAGGCAAAGCCTATGCGTGGCAGGGCGGGGCCACCACGGCGGCCTGGGCCGGCCAGGGCATCGTGCTGGAGGACGTGGTCGGTTCGGACAGCACGGTGTTCGGAAACGACAGCTTGCATTTCCGGCCCATGAGTGCGGGCATGCATCGGCTCGAATTCCATTTCATGGTGCAGGATGCGCCTCTGATCCATAACGTCTTTCTTCCGGTGCGGGAAGATCGGCCGCCGGTATTCGTCACCGAGCTCACCGACTGGAAGGTCAAGGCCGGGGATTTCCGCCTGCGCTACCGCCCCGCCGCCGTCGACCCCGAGGGTGAGCCCGTGGCGCTGACCGCCGAAATACCGGAGGGGAGCCCGCTGCGCTGGGATGGCCGCGGCCTGACCTTGGCGGCGGAGGAGCCGGGGATCTATCCCGCCCGAGTCACGGCCACCGACCCCGGAGGCCGCAGCACGGAACAATGGGTCGCCTTTCGCGCTGAACCCCCCGATCAGAAGGTGCGCTGGATCCTCGAAAACCGGGTGCAGGGAGGCGTGGCGGCCTGGTCGCTGGCGGCGGATTTCGGAACGGGCCGCGTGGGGATTTTCTCTCCCAATCTGGGCGACGCCTTGAGCCTTTCTACGCAGTCCGGGCGCGAATTTCCCTTCATCTTCTTCGGGGGCAATTTAATGGGGCGGGCGAATGAAGCCAAGGGCCGAAGGCTTTGGACGGATCTCGGCTTCACCCTGCGCTATCCCGACCCCCGCGTCGCCACCGGCGGAGTCTACGGACGCCTCCTGGGGGAATGGTCCTTTCCCCATTCCTTGGTTTCCTGGGTGGAAGCGGAATTCACCGGCCACATACACCAGGCTGTGGTTTTGGCGGACACGGGCGCCATCCGGCTCCTGCTGCGCGACACGGACGTCGTGTACTTGACCAAGCGCTACGGCCCCATCATCCAGAAAATCCTCGACGACGCAACCGCCGGGGACAACGCCGTGTTCTTCACGCGCCTCGAAGCCCTGAGCGCCTTGGGCTACGGCTTCTTCGCCGGACCCAGCTTGTGGCGCGAGGATTTTCCCATGGGCCAACGTTTCTACCAGCGCCTGGGGGGAGTGTTCCGCTACCGGCAACCCATGGGCCGTTTCATCACGCAAATGTCGCTGCGCCTGGGCTGGGGCTCCGGCGGGGCGGGTTTCGACGCCAACGCCAATATGCGCATCTCCTTCGGCACGCCGTTTTAAATGACGGGCGCAATGTGCTAACATAAAAGCGCTTTCGCATGAGCAACGCAAAACTCCGCCGATACGCCTTCGCTTCCTTCCTGCTCGGCAATATCGCCATGCCTCGGGCCGGAAATCAACTGACGGAAAACCTGAGCAAATTGACCGGAGAGGCGGCCAAGCGCTACGTGGCTCCCGTCGTCTCCGGTTTTGGCGCCAACATGAACGCGGGCTGGCAGGCCGATTCCCTGGTTCAATTCATAGAGCGTGATCCCCGCTTCGCGGTCATGCTCCCCCAGGACCGGAAAACAATGGAGGATTAGCGTGCATTTGACCATTATCAACCTCAACTTCGATTACAACCTGGCGAAATACCCTTCCCTGAGCGCCGGCCTCATGCTCGGCATTTAGCCACCGTAAAGATTTCCTCCGGGCCCTGTGTATGAAAACCGCATGGTGTCTCTAAAAAAGCCCACTTATCTGAAATTTTATGCCTCTGAAGTACCAGGCTCGATATATTAGACACAGGCCTCGGGCCGGAAAGGGGATGTCTGTGCGCCTCGGAAACAGCCAAGCGTTTGCTCTCGCCGCCTGCTTGTTCATCGGCTGCGCTTCCATGGCCCCTGTGAATCCGTTGGGCCAGAAAAACCAGGCGCTGATCCAGGCTTCCCGCAAAGGCGACAAGAATCGCGTGCTTTCGCTGATCAAGGACGGCGCCGACATCAACGCCCAGGATCGGGACGGCTGGACTCCCTATCTCGCGGCTTCGGCCGAAGGCAAGTGGGAGATCATGCATATTCTCCAGGGCCTCGGCTGCAAAACCGACCCCGGTTTTTAACCGTACATCATTTGAGAAGAGGCGCGGCGCGCAGCGCCGCCAACTCGTTTTGGGACAAGGGGCGAAATGCTCCTTCCGGCAATGCTCCCAGTTCGACTCCTCCGAATGCGATGCGCTTCAAGTCCACCACCCTGCGGCCAAAGGCCGCCAGCATCCGGCGGATTTCCCGCTTTTTCCCTTCCCGTAAACCGAGGCGATAACCGCTTCCCTCCGCGCGGACGAAGGTGCACTTAAAAATCACTCCAACTTCCACTTGCACACCTTGCGTCAGGGCGCTCATTTCATCGGGGGAAAGCCGGTCGGCGAATTCCACGAGGTATTCGCGCAGGACTTCGCGGCTGGGGTGGGTGAGCGACTGGGTCAGATCTCCGTCGCTGGTGAGGAAAAGCAATCCGCAGCTGTTCTGATCGAGGCGGCCCACGGTATGGAGATCCTGCATCTCCGGCGGTAATAGATGGTACACCGTGGTGCGGCCATGCGTATCGCCGCGCGAGCATAGGCATCCAGGCGGTTTATGGAAAATGAAATAAGCGTGTTCCTCGCGGGGCCGGATGATTTTCCCGTCCACCTCAACCCGATCTTTTTCCTCGACGCCGGTTCCCAGTCCGGCGACCGCGCCGTTCACGGTCACTTTTTTCGCAAGGATCAAAGTTTCGACGGCGCGGCGACTGCCGAGGCCGCAAAGTGCGAGATAGCGGTTAAGACGCAAATAACCTCACCCCTAGCCCCTCTCCATGCTTAAAGGCATGGAGAGGGGAAGGTCTTGTTGTTTTTCAAAACTCAAAATACACCTCGTCTTAAAAATCATCCCCCCCCTCTCCATCCCTTTAAGGATGGAGAGGGGGGTTGGGGGGGTGAGGATATCTGTAATTTCAATTCCATCGCCAACTCTCCCGGCCGCGTCAGAAAGGCTCTCGCGACGGATACAGCCTGATCCACCGTGTCTTGGCCGAAGCGTCGCATCCAATCCGACACCAGATCGGCGGTATCGCTGCCCGGAACTTTGCCCTCGCGGATTTCCAGCCCCATGGAAAGCGCCAGCCGCATGCCCAATCCCGCGCGCATTCTTTCGATGTCTTCGGTTTGATCGATCAACGCGTCGAGGCGCCGCAAGGTTTCGGGAAGATGATCCGCGTCGAGGAACGCTTCCGGAGCGGAATTCATGCTCCCTCGACAAGCCCGGGACGGCGCGCCATTACGACCGACGGCAACGAAACTTTTTCGGAAAAATCCACCTTGCTCATCGGCTCGGAACGAAGCGATTCCGGGTCGACTCCGAGCAGCAGTCCAAACGCCGCGTAGGGGCTGATGGTGGACCCACTGGGCTGAGCCTTGAGACGCAAGAAGAGTTCCCCCTCCCTTGCGAAAACTTCCAGAGCTTCCACATAAAGATCCAAGGGTTTGTCGCGATGCATCCCCGAAGCCACGGTTCCGGCTTGGTAGCGATCCAAGGCGGCGGCAAAAACGTCTTCTCCCCCGGAGAAATCCCGTTCCAACTTGTACAGCACGTTTTCCACGCGGGGAGTTTTCGCGGTGGTCTGAGGCCGCATTTCGAAAACCTCCATGCCTGCGGGAAGACAGGCGCTTAGGCGCGCGCACCACATTTCAAAATTTCCCTCCAGCGCGCTTTTCAATTCCACCAACAAGGGTTCTTTAAGGGAAGCCAGGCCCAACGGCAAGGCCCCGGTGTTCTTGAACAAGGGCCGGGGATTGAACCCCGAGGAAAGCCGGACGGGAATGCCGAGGCGGCGAAAGGCCTTGGCGAAAAGATCCAAGGTATTCTGATGGGCGATGAAACGCGAAAGCCCGGTTTTGCGGTATAAGATCAGATAAGGATGCGACGTATCGGCCTGGCGCGCGCGGCGTTCCGCGATGCGAGCGGAAACCTCCTCGGGGCTGCGGCTCGGGGCGGTATGGATGACGGGATCGGCCGACAATTGCGTGTCCGCACCGTTGCCGGGAATGCCGCATTTCTGGCAATCGCCCCATTTGCAATCCGGCACCGGGGCCGCGTCCTCGCGGAACATCTTCTTATACTCGTTCTTGAGAAAACCCTTGTTGGCCCCGGCATGGATAAAGTCCCAGGGAAAAACCTCGTTCACGTCGCGTGCGTCGTACACGCACGACAAGTCGTATCCCGCTTCCTTCCAAATCGCCTGCCAGCCGTCGAATTTGAAATGCTCGGAGAAGGATTCGAACACCATGCCCCGGGTATAGGCTTCGTAGATAAGGCGCGACAAGCTGCGATCGCCGCGCGAGTAAAAACTTTCCACCAGGGAAATCCCGTAATCGGCCCAGGTGATGCGCACGCCCGGCGTCCGGCGGAAAGCTTCGCGCACGAAGCGGATATGGGCCGCGATCGTGGCCTCGTCCATGAACGGCACCCATTGCATGGGCGTGACGGGCTTGGGCACCAAAATGCCGATGTTGGCATGCACGGTATTGCGGCTCCCGTATTTTTTCCCGATGGCGTGCAAATTCCGGATCAGGTTGACGAAGGCCTCCATGTCCTGAAGATTCTCGGTGGGCATGCCGATCATGGTGTACAGCTTGACGTTGCGGAAACCGTTGCGGAACACGCCTTCGGCGGCCTCATACATATCCGCGTCGCTGATGGTCTTGTTGATCATCTTGCGGATGCGCTCCGACCCGGTTTCCGGGGCGAAGGTGGCGCTTTTGCCGCCGGTAAGGGCCGCGGCCTTGCGAGCCAGCCCTTGGCCGAAGCTGTTGGCGCGCAATGACGGCAGGGAAAGATCCACGCCGTCGAAGTCCTCGCTGTCGACGAGATAATCCAACACCTTTTCCACCGGCTTGTAATCGGCGGTGGACAGCGACAAAAGTCCCAGCTCACGCTCGCCCGTGGCTTCCATGCCTTGGCGCGCCAGGTCGATGACGTCGTCGGCGCCGAGCTCGCGGTTGGGGCGGTACCAATAGCCGGCCTGGCAGAAGCGGCATCCCTGCGTGCAGCCCCGCATCACCTCCACCGAATAGCGATCGTGTACCAATTGCATATGCGGCACTAAATTGCGCACCGGAACGTCGGCGGGATCCAATTTTTCCACCCAATGGCGCTTGATGCTTTTGGCGCGTAAGTACGGGCCTTGCGAGCCTTCCACCACGGGGACGATTTCCCCGCGCGCGTTTTGCGTCGTCTCCAAAAAACGCGGGACATAAATCCCAGGGAGTTCCGCCGCTGCGCGTAAAATCGCTTCCTTGGATTTTCCGTCGCGTCTTCCTTCGCCCAACAGCCGCAACAACGGAGCTGCCAATCCTTCGCCGTCACCGATGACAAAGAGATCGAAGAAGTCGGCCACCGGTTCGGGATTAGCCATACAAGGACCGCCGCCGATGATGAAAGCGTCGCCCTCGGCGCGGTCAGCCGCGAAAGCCTTGAGGCCGGCGAGTTCCAGCAAATAAGGGACGTTGGTGAAATTGAGTTCGGTTTGCAGCGAGATCCCGATGGCCGTGAACTCCGATACCGGCCGATACGATTCGAGCGAGTACAAGGGCAACCCGAGCTTGCGCATTTCCGCCGCCATGTCGGGCATGGGGGCGAAGGCGCGTTCGGCGGCCAAATCGGATTCGCGGTTGAAAAGATGGTAGAGGATTTTCGTGCCGTTATGCGACATCCCGAGTTCGTAGGCGTCGGGGAACACCAAGGCGATCGACGCCAGCACCGAGGACGGATCCTTGACGACTTGATTCGCCTCACCGCCGAGATAGCGACCCGGATTTTTGACCCGCGGCAAGATGCGGAGCAAGGCGGCGGAGATGGAAAGGTTCGGAGTCATGATTTTTTCCCCACAACACCGTCCAACCGCGGTGAATGCAAGGTTTTACGGCCTTTCGGGAATCCTGCAATTTATACTTTACCCGGATTCCTGGCAGCACCCAATCCTATGACCGAAAAATCATTCCTCAAGGCCGTAGCCAACGGGGAAGCGGATATCCTCCAGCTTTTCCTGTCCATCTTGAAGGACAGCGATTCGCGCTATTGCGTGATCGGGGGCCTGGGAGTGAACGCTTATGCCGATCCGGTCGTGAGCTTGGATCTGGATATCGTCGTCATTGCCCGAAGCGTCGAAAAAATCTGTTCGCTGGCCCAAGCCGAAGGGCTGAAAGTGGAAAGGTTCGAACACAGCATCAACCTCGGCAGCGAAAAATCCGACCTGCGCATTCAATTGCAAACGGATGCGAGATATCAGGAATTTATCGCCCGGGGCGTCGAAAAAAAAGTGCTGGGATACCCCATGACGGTGGCGGCGCTGGAAGACGTGCTGCAGGGAAAGACTTGGGCTTTCTCCGATGAAACGCGAAGGAAGAGTAAGCGGCAAAAGGATTTGGCCGACATCGCACGATTGATCGAAACCCATCCCGAACTGGAAACGAAAATTCCTGAAAACGTGCGCAAGGCGCTGACTTGAAATGGGAACGACTCC
>JBGPFT010000118.1:0-6667 GCA_041483475.1 Fibrobacteria bacterium
AGGTTTCGGGGATGAAAGGCATCCTGGACGGGATGGGATACGATTCCGATTATCAATGCAACAACACTTTGTTCCAATACAATTACAGCCATGACAACGAAGGCGGGTTTCTCCTCATCTGCGCTCCCGGAGGCTCCTATTCCCGCAACCTCATCTTCCGCTACAACCTGAGCGTGCGCGACGGCATCAGCACCTCGCGCGTCTTCCAAATCGGCGGCGCCACCACCAACACCAGCATCTACAATAACACCGTCTACCTCGCGGCGGGACAGGACGTGCCGCTGATCTCGGACAATTCTTGGAACGGCGGCAATGCGGACAGCACCTTTTTCTACAACAACATCTTTTACGTGGACGGTACGGCCCGTTATGTTTGGAACCTGAGCACCCACAATTTCTTCGAACACAACGTTTTCTACGGCAACCACATCGGCCGTCCCGCCGACGCCTTCGCCATCACCGCGCGGCCTCCGCTCGTCAACCCCAACGGGTCCACGGCGAACGATTACCGCCTGTCGGCGGCCATCCCAACCTTGGCCACCGGCCGGGTGATCGCGGCCAACGGGGGAATGGATTATTTCGGCAACGCGGTATCGGCCACCGCCGCGCCGTATATCGGTTTCCACCAATTCACGGCGGGCACGGCGATACTTCCCCGCCTAGGCCGGCGCGGCGCCGGAACGGGAAATCGCTTCGGCATTTTTGATCTCCGCGGCCGAAGGCTGGAGATAATGGGGCCGCATCGCCCCCACACCGGAAGCCCGGGCATATTTCGCTAATCCCGAAACATCCCAGCGATCTGCGACGGAATGAACGCGGCGGAAGGCCGGTAGCACCGAATCGAAAGCCGGGACCTCGGCGGGGATGATCAATTCCGAATCCGCCGCCAGGCGTATCAGTTCTTCCGCAGTTAAGATCGATCCGGTAACGTCCAAGCCCTGCGCGACATAGAAGCGACCCGCGTTGGCGGGAATGGCGGCCAGGTATTTTTTTCCGGCTTCAATCGGGAGTGAAAGAAACAAGGGGGCGAAGGCCGTGAAGCCGTGCAACGGGAGATCGCGCGGCAAGGCCAGTCCTTGCGCGAAGGCCATGGCGATGCGGATGCCGGTGAAACTTCCCGGGCCCAGCCCCGCGCAAATCCACGCGAGATCGAAGAAGCCGCCGCCGGCTTCGCGTAAAACCCCTCCCACCCAATCGCCGATATCGTCATAGCGCGCGCCGGGAGGCCGCCAACGTTGCGCCCAGGGACGGTCCGCGTCCAGGACGGAGACGAAGCCCGCGAAGGAAAGATCCAGGACCAAGCCTAAAGCGCGCGCCACCGCCGAAGACTTTCTTCCAGGATGCGGGTGAGCAAATCGCGGTAACCGATGCCGACATGCGCCGCCTGCTGGGGCAAAAGGGAGTTCGGGGTGAAGCCCGGAAGGCTGTTGGTTTCCAGGACGGATATTCCCTGATCGGCGACCATGAAGTCCGTACGGCTGTAAACGGAAAGCCGCAGCGCGTCATGGCAACGCCGGGCCAGGTTTTGGATTTCCTTCAAAGTGTCTTTCGGAAAAGCGGCAGGCGTGATCTCCTCGGAACGTCCCGCCTGATATTTGGCTGCATAGGAGAAAAACTCATCCTGCTTGGGGCGTATTTCGGTGGGCGGCAAAGCGTCGGCGCCTTCCAGCACTCCGCAACTGGCTTCGCGGCCGGGCAAAAAAGCCTCGACCAAAATCCGGGGAGCGGCTTTCCCGATTTCCTCCAGGGTCGCGAGCAATGCGGCGCGATCCTTTGCCAGCGCCACGCCCAGGCTGGATCCGCCCGTGGGATGTTTGACCACCGCGGGCAAGCCGATTTCTTTTTCCACCCGATCCGCGCCCGCCATACCATACTCTTCCGGACCCAACACAATCCAGGGGGCAGTGGGAATTCCGTGATGGGCGTACAGTTGCTTGGAAAGAATTTTGTCCATGGCCAAAGCCGAACCCGCGCTTCCGCTCCCGGTGAAAGGCTGGCCCGACAATTCCAGGAATCCCTGCAGCCTTCCGTCCTCTCCGCCCACTCCGTGCAGGCCCAGGAAAAAAATCTTTGCTTGAGGAAACTTTTTAAAATTCGGAAACTGTGATCGCTCCCAATCGGCCGGTGGTTTGCGAAGAAATTCCTCGGCCTGATCCGGGCGAAACAGTGGGGACACGGCATGCCGTGTCCCCACTGTTTCGACAGGCCATAACCACTCATTCTTCCGGGAGATCAGGACGGGAAATCCGGAATAGCGATCCGGGTCGAGTTGGGCCAGAATGCCGCAACCCGAAACCAGGGAAACCGGATGCTCGGGGGAAATGCCCCCCATCAAAACGGCGACGCGGATGGGTCCGGACACCGGCGGCCTAAATCTCGAGGATGCTACCCATGGGTTCATCGGCGCCTTTGAAATCCTCGAGGAAATAGGAATACCCTTCGGCGTCCTGGGTATACCCTTGGGCCACATGTTGCTCAAAGAAGGAGCGCAAGGCGGTTTCCTGGGAATCCATTTCCACCACTTTGTGGATCAAGGCGGATTTGGCGGTGACAAAAGCGACGGCATATCTCGGCATAAGTAAAAGATACACCGGAACTTCATCGGATTCCAGAAAAAGTAAGCTTCCGGTTGGAATCCCCGATGTTCGCAAGCCTGAAAAAATCCGTGTTCTGGCAAGCCGCGCTCGCGGCCTGTACGCGCCGCCGAAGCCGGATGCGCGGGGAAGAGGAAATGGCGCGGCTGAACCGCCGACGCCTCGAAGCCAAGGCCTGGTATTACGAAGGCATCCTGGCCGAGTCGGCAAACATCATCTTCACCACCGACGCGGAACACCGCATCATGAAATTCAATGCGGGTTCGGAGCGCGCCTTCGGAAAATCCCAATCCGACGTGCTGGGGCAGGAAGTGCCGACCCTGTTTTTGGACCCCGAAGCGATCCTGAGCCTATTGCGCGAGGTGGAGGGAAAAGGCGCCGCCGAACTTCCGGAGGCGCGCGCGCAAAATCCCTCGGCCTCAGAACCCGTGTGGTTGTCGCTGTCGGTGACCCGCATGCGCAACCGGGAAGGCGAAGTCATCGGCGAGGTGTTCAACGGCGTCAACATCACGGCGCGTAAGCGGCTTGATGACGAACTCCGAAAGAAAAACGATCTCCTCCTACATCTCTCTCTCACCGACGGCCTCACCGGCCTCTACAATATCCGGCATTTGCACGACGAACTGACCCGGCTGTGCCAGGCGCGACGCCGCTATCCGGAGCGCGCGCTGGCGTTGGCCATGTTCGACGTGGATCGCTTCAAGATCCACAACGACACTTTGGGGCATCCCGCCGGCGACCAGCTGTTGATCGCGTTGGCGCATCTCCTGAAGCAGGCCGTGCGCCAGGGCATGGACACGGCCTATCGCATGGGGGGCGACGAATTCCTGCTGGTGCTTCCCGATACCCGCGAGGAAGGGGCCAAGGCGATTTGCGAGCGCGTACTGCAAGCCTACCGCAAAGCCGGATTGGGATCCACCGCGCTTTCGATCGGAATCGCCGCGGACCAAGAGTCCCCGCCTCCGGCCACCGATATCGACGCCACAGTGCAAAACCTACTGCACCGAGCCGACCAAGCCATGTACCGCGCCAAGGAAGCGGGGGGCGATCAGGCTTGCGCGGCCTGATATGCCTTCCAGGTCGTTCGCAGCAAGGTTTCCGCGTCGCTGCGCCGGGCCTTCCATCCGAGCATTTTCTCCGCCCGTTCCGACGAAGCTACCACGGCGGCGGAGTCGCCCGCCCGACGGCCGACGATTTCGAAAGGGATTTCCCGCCCGGTCACTTTCCCGGCCTTCCGGACCATTTCCATCACCGTGATCCCATTGCCGCTGCCGAGATTCAGGGTGAGGTTTCCCCCACCCTGGCTCAGATGTTTCAATGCGGCGACGTGGGCATCCGCGAGATCCGAAACGTGGACGTAATCGCGGACGCAGGTGCCGTCGCGCGTCGGGTAATCGTTTCCGAAAATCCTGAGCTTCGGCCTCCACCCCATGGCCGTTTCCATCACCACCGGGAGAAGGTTGGCGGGATTTTTCTCCAACCCGAGCATTTCGCCGTCGGGATCGTAGCCGGCGGCGTTGAAATAGCGCAGCGACACGCTCCGAAGCCCCTTGAGCCGCCGGTACCATTCCAGCAAGCCTTCGACGACGAACTTGGTATGGCCGTAGAAATTCTCGGGCCGCGTCGGATGCTTTTCATCCATCGGAAGATATTCCGGTTCGCCGTACACCGCGGCGGACGAGGAGAAAACCAAGGCGGGAATGCCGGCCTCCAGGACGGCCTGGAGCAAATTGACGGCGCCGGCGATGTTGTTCCGGCTGTAGCGCTCCGGAAACTCCATGCTTTCGCCCGCGGCCTTGTGCGCGGCCAGGTGGATGACGCCGTCGAATCCCCCGGATGCGGATTTCCGCAGCGTTTCGAAATCCAGGATGTCGCCCGACTGGAACGAAACCCCGGAGGACAGGTTCTCCCGCCGCCCGGTTGAGAGATTGTCGAACACCGCGACTTCATGCCCCGCCCGCGCTAGGGCCCGGCATACATGGGAGCCGATATATCCGGCTCCGCCCACCACCCAAACCTTCACGCCAAGCGCCTCAGGGCGAGAAGGGAGATATCGTCCTGGCTGGGCCGGTTCGCTGCGAAACGATCCTTGTCGGATTGCACCTCGCGCAGGATCTCGGCGGGAGAGCGATCGGGATCGGCCGCGACGGAAAGCACGGCCTCCTCCAGCCGCTTGCGTCCATACAGCTTGTCCTCGGAATTCATGGTTTCGGTGATGCCGTCGGTGTACACGAACAGCAAATCGCCGGGCTCCAGCCGGATTTCGCTGCCCTCGTATTTCGTTTCCGGGAACATCCCCAGGAAAAAGCCGCCGCGATCCTCCAGCCGCTCCAATTTCCGGCCGCGGCGGCGAAATACCAGGGGATAAGGATGGCCGACACGGCAATAGCGCAAAATCCCGGTGGGAATTTCCACGATGCCCGCGAAAGCGGTGAGATAATGCTCGGCCTTGACCGCCTTGCACAAGTCCACGTTGACGTGCCCCAGCGCCTCCGCCACCGACCTTCCCGGGCGCACATGCCGATCGAAGGCCATCTTGGCCATGGCCGTGATCAAAGCCGCGGGCACGCCGTGACCGGACACGTCGATCACCAGCAGGAAGAGATGATCGGCATCCAGCATGCCGACATGGTAGAAGTCGCCGCCCACCATGCCGGTGGGGACATAGTCGGCGGCCAATTCGTATCCGGCCGGGGAGGGCAGGGCCAACGGCAGCATGCCCTGCTGCACCTGCTTGGCCATCTCCAATTCAATCTCGGTTTCCTGGCGCACCCGCATCAGCTCCTGGTTCTGGGTCGAAAGCTCCTCGGTGCGCTGCCGAACTTTTTCCTCCAACTCCTGGGCGTTGGCCAGCAGCTTGTGTTCCATCTCCTTGAACTGGCTGACGTCGGTGATGAACCACACCCGGCCGATCAGGCGCGATTGCTCGTCGACGATGGGTCGGGTGAAGACCTGATAGCTGGCCGGCTGGGGCAGCACCATCTCGAACAGGCCCTCGCGCTGCAGCTGGGGATCCCGCTGAATTTCCCCGTAGAAGTCCACGAATTCCCGGGGCTGTTGGAAGTGGTATTGGAGCAGGTCGGCCGCGATGTAGAACTGCATGCCGATGAATTGCCGCCAGTTGAGCCCGAACATCTTGCCGAAACGGGCGTTGGTGGAGCGGATAATGCCCCCTTCGTCCACCAGGGCGATGCCGTCCTTGGAAGTTCCCACGATGGCCTTGACCCGGCTTTCCCAGATGCGCAGCTCGGTGACGTCGGTGGCGGAGAGGATGCGCGTTACGCCCAGCAAGGCGCTGCGGAAGTGGTAATAGCGCTTCTCGCCGTTGGGGACGGGGATTTCCTTTTCCCATTCGCTTTCGCGTCCCTCGGGTTCGAGGTAATAGTCGATGTCCCCGAAAATGGGGCGGCCCGACTGGGAATGGGCCCCGAGGTCGCGGATGGGCTTGCCGATGGCTTGGGCCGCCTGCACCCCCAGCATTTCCAACGCGAATCCATTGATCTTCACCACGCGGTTCTCGGCGTCCAGATGGAGGATGCCGGTGACTTTCTCGACGAAATCCTCCTGGCGGACGGCCTCCTGGATCCGCCCCTGGGCCGCCTGCTGATCGCCCTGAAGCTGGGAAACCTGCCGCTTCAACGCCGGAATCTCGACGTCGTCCTTGTATTTCAACAAATGCTGCAGTTGGATATTCTGCTGCTTGAGCTGGGAATGATCCGGGACGGCTTCGGCGTTCCCGACGCGCGAATCCGGGGATTTGGACATGGTTTGCAAGTATACAATTACGGCCTCTTTCAATGCCTTGCCCGCCGGCGAAAAGCCCTTGTATCTTATTCCCCACCACTTCGACGAGGAATTCCCATGCGACTCCCGATATTGCTCGCCGCCGCCTTTCTGGGGACCGCGCCCGTTCTCTCCCAAGCTAAACGGGGACCCGTCCAGTGCCCCGAAGCCCGGGTATCTCCTCCCACCTTCGATTTGGACTAGAAGGGCTAGCGGGATCACATCGATTTCAACCTAAAGGTCAAGCCCATCAGCGAGGCCGACCTCAAACTGTCCCAGTTCGCGAACCG
>JBGPFT010000119.1:0-6663 GCA_041483475.1 Fibrobacteria bacterium
AGAAGCGGAACAAGGCCACGCGGCGACGGCCCAATGGGCAGATTTCCCCGGTGCGGGGATTGCGCGCGGGACGGGGCTTGCGCTCCTTGGTGTAAAAAGTGCCGAAGCCCCGGATTTCGATGGACTTTCCCCCGCAAAGCATGTCAGCGATCACTTCCATGAACCGTTCCGCGATGACGCGCGCCTCGGTTTGGGAATGGCCGCTGGACTTGGATGCCTCTTGGATAAGGTCCTGCTTGGTGACGTTCTTCAAAGCAACCTCCTACCCCACATATTGTGGTCGGCTGCAGGGAAAGTAACAACTGAATGTATTTGGCAGGCCTCGACCCCCAAAAAATTTTCCGGGTCCGGGACCGTAAAATTTCCGCTTTTTTCAGGATTCATCCACCCTCCTCAAAAAATTCTAATGCCCCTGCACCTCGGCGTTCATCGACCCCATGCTTTGCGGCAACCGGTGATCGGGGCCATAGGCGAGGACTTGGGAACAAACGCCCGCGCAGTCGGCGCGGGACCCGTAATACACTACGGTGCGGCCGGTGAGATCCACTTCCACCGCGCAGCGGAAGGCGTTTTCGCGCGACAGCTTGCAGACGTGGGTGAGCATTTCCACCACGTAGTCGTAGGTATGCTCCTCGTCATTGAACAATACCACCTTGAAAGGGGCGTCGGTTTTCGTCAACGTGTCGACGGAAGTTTCGCCCCGCCGTTCCGGGGAGGCCTCCCCCGGCGCGTGTATTGATTCCGGTGCTTTCAACGCGACATCACCTTTTCCCAGAAATAGGCCCAGGCTTTTTCCTGCTCGTCCGCCTTGAATTCATGCCGGCTTTTGAAGACCTGACCGAGATAGGCGTTGATCACTTCGATGCATTGCCGCAGGAAAAACTGCTGCCGGCTTTGGACGAAGGCTAGGTCGTCGAAAGCGCCTTGCGGAAGGTAAACCTCCAGCGGGTTGTAATCCTTCGCGTCCTCTTGCACCGAAAGCACGGCCTTGAGGTAGCGGTGGAAGAAGTCATCCACCCAAGGCCGGTTTTCCTCCTCATGATCGCCCATCAGCCTTTCGAACAGGGTTTTTCCCTTGCCCGTGCATTTGAGGAGTTGCACGAAAAGCCCCAGCGCGGCATCGTCCACCTTGCGGGCCAGAAGCAGAAGCTCATGGGAGGGCAGGGCGGCCAAATCCTCCAAGGATCGGAAACGCGGGGATTTCCCCAGCCCCGACAAGTACGCCAGCATCATGCGCTGATGCTCTTCAGACAACATGCGATCCCATCCCGCTTTCCGTTCCCTAATATAAGCCGCAGCGGGAGTCATAACGCGGGCAAAGCCATGACCAAGCGCTTGAACGCGAGGCCGCGCTCCCGGTAATTCGCGAAAAGGCCGAAAGACGCGCAGGCGGGGGACAAAAGTATCGATCCGCAGCGTATTTCCGATCGCAGGAAACCCAAGGCTTCCTCCAAGGAACCGCAAATCCGGGGGGCTCCCCCGGTTCCTGTCGTTTCCAAATCGGCTTTTAACCGTGAGGCGGTTTGGCCTATCAGCGCGACGGCGAGGAGCTGTCCCTCGGCAGCGAGGCCCGCCGCCAATTCCGAGAAGTCGGCGAATTTCTCCGAACCCCCGAGGATCAATCCCAGCGGCGCTCCACGCAAGGCGCGCACCGCGCCCAAGGCGGCTTCGGGGCGTGTGGCGTAGGAATCGTTGTAATAGGAAACTTCGCCGATGCGCCGGACGAATTCCAGGCGATGCTCCAACGGCGCAAAATCGCGGGCGGCGGCGCATACCGTTTCCGGGGATACCCCAAGTTCCAAGGCCGCGGCGGCTGCGGCGGCAAGGTTTTCAAGGTTGAACGTCCCAAGCAAGCGGGTTTCCCGAAGCTTAAGATTGAAACCCCGTTCCGGCCAAGACGCCTCGACATCGTTCAAACGCACGGTTCCGTTCCGCCCCACGGAAATTTTCCGGCCATCGCCTTGCGCGCCGATGAATGCCGAGCCTTCCGCATCGGCGTAATACACGCAAAAATCACCCGGGCTTTGATGGCGGGTAAGCTGGGACTTATGCTCCCGGTATTCGTCCCGCGAAGCATGCCAGTCCAAATGCTCGACGGTGGTTTTAAGCACGATGGCGGCGCGAGGGCTTTTCCCCAAGGTCGAAAGTTGGAAACTGCTGAGTTCTAGGAGCAGCCATTCCTTCTTCTGCAATTCCGCCGCGGCATCCAGGGGCGGCAAGCCGATATTCCCGGCCAATCGATGGGGAATACCTCCGCGCACCAACATGGCCGAGAGCAAAGAGCAGCATGTTCCCTTTCCCAAGGTACCGGTAACCCCGATGATCCGTTCCCAGCCCACAAGGGCGAAGACTGCTTCCGTCTGGGAAGTGAGAAATCCGCCCCGAGCCAGGAATTCATCGATTTCCACCTGCAAGGGACGTACCCCGGGTGATCGAATCGCGGTTTTCGCCTCCCCCAAACCCAGCAGGTAATCCGCGCCGAAATGACCCTTCACCCCCGATGGCAATGGCTTTGGGGGGACGACCTTGTCCAGCACGGCGATGGCCTTGAACCCCCATCGCAATAGGTGCCCCAACGTGCTTTGGCCTTCCGCGCCATATCCCAGCACGGCGATGGGTTCTATCCAATCCGGACGCTTGATCATCGTTTCCGGGCCATTTCTCCATGCCTTGGCTTGGAGGCCAAAAACCCAAATCTTATATTCCGTGCCTCATTCCGGTATGCGGATTTACCGCATCGGTATTTCCACCGGCCAGAAAGGGGTTTACCCCATGAACATAGAACCGCTGCTGCTCACGCTTCTCTTCGCCGTGGCCGCTACGGCCGCCATCGGGGCCATCAACGCCCGCGATACGGTGCGCATGGTCGTGAACGCGCTTTTAGCCATGTTCTGCTTGGCCGCCGCGGTTTACCATACCAGCCGGTTCCTGACCCTGAAGGAAGTGCCGCCCCCTCCCCCCCCGCCCATCGTGGTGCCGGAGCCGCCCAAACCGCCGCCCCCTCCCCCGCCGCCTGATACCGTCGGCCATGGGGCCGCCAAGCACGAGGCTCTGATGGCCCAAGGACGAACACTTCTGCGGGGCGTATTCAGCAAGGCGGAAAAGTTGCAAAGCAATCTCGCCGCCTTCGACCTTTCGCGCGTATCCGATGTCAGCGACGAGGAATACTCCAACATGCAGGGCCGCGCCCAAAGCTATTCCGCGGAGGCGCGCAAGTTGAAGGAGACGCTGGAGGAAACCGTGAACCAATTGCCCCCGGGCCTGGAAAACGCTTCGGAGGCGATTTCCACCGCCATCGAGGCCTTGGCCGCGTCGGCGAGCAATCTGGAGCGTTTTTTCAAGTCGGAAAACGACTCCGAGGAACAAGGCCGCTCCGCCAATTTCCGTCGCGGGGTTCAGGCCGCCGAATCCGCCTTGCGCAAGGCGGAAATCCGCCTGGGTCCGCCTCAATCCTGAGGCGGGGTACCCGTTCAAAATTCCCCGAGGAGTAAGCATGTCAGCCGTTCCGGAAAACCTGCTATACACCAAGGATCATGAATGGGCCATGATGGAGGGCAAAACGGCGACGGTGGGCGTCACCGACCATGCCCAGCACGAATTAGGCGACATCGTTTTCGTCGAACTTCCGAAAGTCGGGGCGAAAGTCAAAGCCGGAGAGACTTTCGGCACCATTGAGGCCGTGAAAACCGTGGCCGAGCTTTACGCCCCGGTGACGGGTGTGGTCGCCGAGGTGAATTCGGCCCTGGGCGCCGATGCCGGCGTCATAAACCAGGACCCTTACGGCAAGGGTTGGATCCTCAAGGTGTCGGTGGAGAAAACCGGCGACGAGTTAATGGACGCGGCTGCGTATAAAAAGCTGATTTAAAAACACCGTTTTTGTGCTTTTTTAGCCATGCTGGGAAAATCAGGAGCCGGGTTTTGTAAGCGAAATGCCGGCAAGTACCCTATATTCTTGGGTGGAGAATTTGAAATGTTTTTTACGCCATTACGCGTGGCCTTGTGGGCGGGCTTGGCGCTGGGACTGCCGACGATCGCCTCGGCTCAATTGATCCCCTCTCCGAATTGGACGAAACAAACGCTGGACAATCGTTTTCTCTGCGAAGGAATCGCGGTCTCCGATTTCAACCGCGACGGCCAAAAGGACGTGGTGGCCGGACCTTACTGGTACGAAGGTCCCGGGTTTACGGTGCGGCATCAAATCTACGCCGTGACGTCTTTCCCGCCCGTGCAGGATTCCTATGCGAACAACAATCACGTCTTCCCTTACGATTTCAACAACGATGGCTGGACGGATGTACTGGTCGTGGCTCGCCCGGGTCAACCCGCCTTGTGGTATCAAAATCCGGGCATCCCCAGCGGCGCTTGGATTTCACATCCCGCTTTGGACACGGTGGACGGCGAAGCGCCGCTGTTGGCGGACGCAAACGGCGATGGCAAACCAGAATTGCTCATGGTGAATCAAGGTCATGTCGGCTGGGGCTATCCGAATCCCTCCAACGCATCCGCACCCTGGCTACGGCAATCGATTTCTCCCTTGGGTACTTGGGGAATCAACACCCATGGTTTGGGCCTGGGCGACGTAAACGGCGACGGCCGCAAGGACATCATCATGTCCAAAAGCTGGTGGGAACAACCGTCCGGCGGCGTCACACCCTGGATCCAGCACGATTATGATTTTACGCCTCCTTCCGACGGCGGGGCGCAGATTTACACCTATGACGTGAACAACGACGGATTCATGGACGTCATCACCAGTCAGGACGCCCATGGCTTCGGCTTGGCTTGGTATGAGCAAACCCGGGCCGGAAGCACTATTGGCTGGATCCGACATGTGATTTTCGGCACGCGCGCCGAAGAGCCTGTTTACGGGGTGGCATTCGCCCAATTGCATGCCCTGGCTCTGGGCGACGTGGACGGCGACGGCTTGCCCGACATCATCACCGGCAAGCGCTGGGGCACGCATTGCAGTCCGGGGCAGAACTGTGAATTGACCGGGCCCCCCGTGCTGTATGCTTTCTTATTGCGCCGAGGGCCCTCGGGGCCGTCGTTCACACCTGTGCTGCTGGACACGGCCTCCGGGGTAGGAACCCAAATCGCCGCGGTGGATTTGGACGGAGACGGCCGCGCCGAAGTGTTCACTTCCGCGCGTCGAGGAACTTTCGTATTCAGAAGCTTGTCGGGAACGCCCGTGCTGGAAATTAAACGAAGCGCCGCGGCCAAACTCCGCTGGTTCAATTTCGATTTCCTGGGCCGTTTCTTTCGTTAACAATTGACCTGATTGACCAACCCGCTGAACGTGGGACGAGTGGCTTTGTATACTGCCCTCGTTGCCGTGGAAGGCGGAATATTGGGAAACCATGGTCAGGAAACTCCGCCCCCGCTCCGCCGGAACCCCGACGGCATGCGTCCTTGCCGCCGCCTTGTCGGGATGCCTTTATTCCACCCATCATTTCAATACAGGCATGTCGCTCCCTGCCGGGAGAAGCGAGGCCACCTTGGGCGCCGGGCGCCAACCCCTCTGGACATGCCGGAACTACAAGCCGGACTCCGCCGCCATTAAGCACACCTGCAACGAAGACGGTAGTGGAACGGAACAAGTGGGAAAATCCGAGATTTTCAAGGGCAGCGTCGATTATCGCCTGGGCGTGCGGGACGAATGGGGGCCTTTTCCCGGCGTGGAATTGCAATGGCATCTGGAAGCGCCCACCAATCCCGCGACCATGGAATTCGGCCTGAATCTGGGCTTGCCTTCCGGCCCGTCTTTCCGACATAAATTCGGGGCCGGCTGGGGAGTTGGAGCCTGGGCGGATAACTCGTTTTTCGCGGAATATGCGATTTCAAAACGCCTGGGAATACCCCTGTTTTTCGGGAATTTCCGCGCGACCTGGCTGGCCACCCAAATCGGCGAGGTATTGGAAGGAGATTTCTCCAGCCCTCTTCCCAGCCACCGCCGGCTCATATGGCAAACGGGCTTCGGCTTTGTGATCCGATTCCCGGACTGGATCGCAGCTCCCGATTTCATCGCACCGCAACTGAACCTGACCTTGCCGCAAATCCCTTCGGGAGAGCGAAAATTCCGGCGCGTGGAAATTCCCCTGGCGCAATGGGACATGAACCTCGGAATCGGATGGACTTTCTGATGCCGAGAAAATCCGCCTTCTCCGTCCACGCGTTGCTGCCCGCCCTGTTAGCGGTCGTCGCACCCGTTCCTGGGAACGGGGCAACGGGAACTGCGGACTCCTCCGCTCTGGACCTGCCCGAAATGACCGTGCAGGGGGAAAGACGGGAAACAGGCGCCGTTGAGGTGAAAAGCGATTTCATCCGGAAAATGCCCGGCTTCCTGAACGATCCCGTGCGCGCGGTTTCCTTCTCTCCGGGCGTGGTGGTACAGAACGATCTCAACGTCCGACCTCTCGTTCGAGGCGGCGACATGAATCAAACCACGGTGGTATTGGACGGGATTCCCTTGGCGCAACCCTATCATGTGGGAGGGGCGTTTTCTCTTTTCAATTTGAACTCCGTGGAATCCGTCGAGCTTTATCGGGAAGATTTTCCCGTGGAGTATCCCGGGGTGCTTTCGGGCGTGGTGAATCTCAAAACCAAGACGCCCGGTTTGGCCGACAAGGCGAAGGTGAAATCCAACCTCTCTTTGATTCGGGGTGA
>JBGPFT010000120.1:0-6652 GCA_041483475.1 Fibrobacteria bacterium
GATTCCGGTAAAGGGACAGTTGGCCTCTTTCCCGGCCTTCCACGCCGAAAAATCCATGATCCATTTTCAGGAAAAACTTTACCTCATACCGCGCGGAAACAATTTGATCGCGGGAGCCACCACCGAGCCGGAAATATGGGACGAAGACTTCAATTCTGCCGGAGACGAAAAGCTGCGCGGCCACCTGCGGGAATTTTTTCCGGGAATAAAACCGGAGTGGATGGAAACCTGGGCCGGAATTCGCCCCCGCGCCCGTGACCGTCTGCCGCTCATGGGATGGATAGACGAAAACGCCGGCATCGCGCTATGCACGGGGCATTACAAAAGCGGCATCGGGCTGGCGCCCTTGGCCGCCAAGTTCATGTCGGCGTTGTTGAATGGGGAAAAGCCGCCCGTGACTTTGGAGCCGTTTAATCCGCACCGGAAGGGGGGCCTCACCCCCAGCCCCTTTGGGTGAGGTCAGAAAAAAACTTCGTAATACGCGCCGGCGATGATGCTGGCGCGATCGCCGTATTGAACCCATTTCTCGCGCAGGCGCACCGATTGATCTCCGCCCAGGCGCAATACCACGGTCAGATTCTCCCCCAGGCTCAGATCGTTCTCTCTCACCGTCTTGGGGTATTGCCCGACGATCAAATCGCAATCCACCCGCATCTGCTGACTGAAATAGGTGTTTTGGAAGCCGAGGGCGAGGTTGTGGGTGGGTTCCTGAACGCCGTTGCTGGCGAAGGTGTAGGACAGCTTGGGCGCGAAATCCGAGCCACGGAATTTATACTGCATCGAAGTGTTCACGATATGCGTCAAGGAAACCGGAAAGGATAAAAGCGTGTCCGTTCCGTTGGCAGTGTCGGGCGGAAGGTTCGACTTCAAATCCAGTTCGCCGCGGGTGAATCCGTAGAGAACAGATCCGTGCAATTTACCCGGCCCCAGGTTGATTTGGTGAAAGCCACCCACGTTGATCTGAGCGAATTCCTGGTTGAACTGGTAGGGATAATTTCCGCGCGGAGCTCGCGAGGTGAGGCCGCCGTTCACCCAAAAAGCAGGCCGGTAGGCCCCGGGCAGGAAGCGGATCTCCCCTTTTAGGGCGCGCTCATCCTGTTTGTAAAACCCGAGTTCCTCGACGAAGTTTTCCACTTCCACGCCGAGAAAAAGCCGGTTGTCCAAGACCACCAGCCGTTGCTGCAGGTTCCATCCGTCGCCCGGATTGGTGCCGAGGAAGGGATTGCCCTCGCTGTGGTATTCCAGGCCCAAGTGGGAATAACGGAATTCGGTTTCCGCCACCATTCCGGAGAAAGGAAGGGATGTCGTCAATCCCGCCTCATAGGCGCTGTTCACGTCGATGAAACCCGGGATGTCCTTATTGCCGGCCAAGTATTGCCAACCGCGGGTGGTCAGGTTGGCCACGAATAAATTCTCGAACTGGTCCATGCCTTTGGATGTATCCGCGCCCAAGGATCGATCGCGAGTGTACAGGCTGCTCGCCCAGGTGCCGAAGGCCTGGATGCGCCCGTCCCAAAGCCCCACGCGCAAATCCAGGCCGGTGGCCAGGTTTTCGATGGGCCGCACTCCATGCAAAGAGTCGTTCAATACCCGATCGATACTGTCACCCGAGGTTTCCGAAGCCTTCATTATGGTGAACCCCAAATCGAAATGCTCGCCGCCCCCCGCCCCAAGACGGATGGCGGTGAGATTTTGCCCCGGGGATCGGGATACCGTGTCCATGCGTTTGCCGTTGCCGGTATCATATTCGGCGACATAGGCGGGGATTTCGATTTTGGTCTCGCCCGTCACGGCTTTCGCATACAGCCAATGCTTTTCCCCGTCATCGGTCACCGCCGCCACATTCACCTCTCCTCCGCGCACGCGCGTGCCGTTCAGGATGAGGTTGTTGTAAACCGGATACAAATCCCCCCCCCGCACCGTCAGCCAAGGCCCGTAAGCGATGCGCCCCGAAAAGCGATTGCTGGGTTGCCGGAAGGACTGGCTGAACAGCGGATCGTCGGCGCGCAGAAGCCCCTTGAGAAAACTTTCGAAACGATCGTATTTCACCGTGTAGGACACTTCGGTGGCTCCGTCGATATTTTGGGAAAGAGGCGATTGTCCGCTTTTCCGCACCAGGCTGTCATACGCCGGTGCCCCCGGCATCCTTTGAATCTTCAATTCGGATTGCCGCATCACCTGGCCCTTGGCCTCGGCGCCTTTCCAATCCATCTGCGCCAGCGCGCGGCCGAATTGGCGCAAGGCCCCTTTCGCCGGCTTATGATGCGGCTCGGGCACGCGCACGAAGAAGCGCACCGTGCGGCTCATCTGGATTTGCTGCCTTTCATCCAGGAACACCACCTTGATCTCATGCACGCCCGGCCGCATGCCCGGCAATTCCACCGTCAGCATCCCCTCCTCAAGCCGCAAGGGCCGGTCCAGGGAATAGCCGTCGAGCACCGCCAGCATGGCCGAAGGCGAAGGTCCCTGGACATAGGCCACGATGCGCACGTCCTCGGCGTAGATGACGTCGCCTTCGGCGGGGATCAGGAAGGCCAGCGAGGCTTGCGGGGGCTTGGCCCCTTCGTCCTCTTCCTCTTCCGCCTCCTCGGGGGCTGCCGGAGCGGTGGAAACCGCGGAGTCCGGGCGGGTCTCAGCCACGACGGAATCCTTTCCATCCCCCGCGGAAACCTGCGGAGGCGGAGCGACCTGCGCCCACGTCACCGACAGGAGGGCCAACAGGCCGAGGCTAGAAATTGCTTTCATACTCGACCTCGAGGGTGCTGAACTCCTCGTTTTCGGGGTTCCAGAAATCCACCTCCATCACATTCTGCCTGAGGCCGACCTGTTCGAGTTCGCCATCGGAGGCGTCGCTGACCCGGAGTCCGTCGACGTCGGATACCGCTTTCTGGCCGCGGCGCACCGTGGAGGTGATGTCCTTGGAGCGATTGTGCACCTCCACCGCGCCGTCGAGCACGACGATGGTGCTTTGGATCTTGGGATCCGAGGCGAAGGAAAAGCGCGCGTTGTCGGCTTTGAGGCGCGAATGCGTGTCCTCGGCTTGCACGGACGGACTTTGCTTGGGGATGCCGAAAACCAATTGTCCCTCGTCGAGCCGGATCCGCCTCGGTTTGGCCGAGTCGGCCCGGGAATACCCCAAAAGAAAACGGGTTTTGGCGCGCGCCTCAATGCGCCCGAAATCGGGATGGAAGCGGAGGACGAGCAAACCGTTCTCGCCCGTCACCAAGGTGCGCCCGCTGGCGATCACGTCTCCCAATTTCACCTCCGCGGCCACCGAAGTGTCCTTGTCCAACGAGCGGACTTCCCCCGCCGACTGGCGCACGACGGCCATGGAAGGATCGCGCGGCGGGGCTTTCTTTCCCCACGCGAGGACGGAAAACAAGGCCAGGAAAAAGGCGGCGCGGCTCATTGGAACCTCAGCCGGGTGACGCTGTGGTGCGATTGGTGGAATTCGCGCGCCAGCCTTTCCAACTCCTCCAGCGAATAAGGGCGGCCATTCAGCCTGATCTGGCCCTTGGCGGGAATCTTGTTGGCGCGGGAAAGGTCGAATACCTCGTAGTTTTCCCCCAGGATGATTTTAAGGGCCGCCATCACACGCTTGACATAGTCATCGCCGTACTTCACCTGCTGTTCAAAGGCCTTGAGATCGGTCAATATGCTGGGCGGCTGAGGGGAACCGCCACCGTCCAGCAGCGGATCCACCGTGAAATACAAGGCGTTGGAATAGCGGTATTCGGCGTCCGGTCCGCGCAACAGCGCCCGCGCCCTCCAGACATAGGTTTTGCCGGGCGTAAGCCGCGGCAGTCCCGCGGGGTAAGCCACGGGATATTGATTGGGAACGGGAAATTTGGCGAACTCCATGCCCTGCATGGCGTCGGTGGGACTTTGTCCGGCGTCCAGCTGGTACAGGAAAATCTGCATCTTGTCCTCGCCCGGCGCGTAGATGAATTCCTGGTTGTTGTACAACTCGGAGGCGATTTGGAATACCGGGGTCAAAGTGTAAATGGATACGGGTCTGGGATTGGCCAGGTCGGTGCCGGGCGAAAGGGCCTGCACGGTGTGGACATAGCGTAGCTTCGTGTCCTTCCCGTTGAGGCCGAGAGTCGTAAGCTTGATGGTGCCGGAGGTCCACGCGGCCACCCCCCCGTCTTCGCAAGCCAGTTCGAAAATAAAACGCAGATTCATTTCCGGCACTTGGTGGTTCTGCTCTACCAAGGCGTAAAACGGGCTTTGTTTAAAGCTTATTCCAGTCTGATACGTCAGCGAAAACACCTGATTCGAGGTGAGGGGGAATCCAACCTGGGCCGGGGTCAAAAGATTGCTGATTTGATCCATCGCCACCATGGCTGTGCCGGGGTTGCGCCCTAGGCTCGTATCCACCTCTATGCGTACGCGCAAACGCAACCGGCCAATCAGAGTGTCCAAGGAACTCGGAATCAGCAAAGTGAAAAGTGTGGGAGCGTTAGCCGACAGATCCGTGTCGAACCAGTTTGGATCAAACGTGGTGACCGTATATTCCAAAACGGGCATTGACACCGCCATAGAAGCATTGTTGAACGTGGTGGGATCAGTGCAAGAGTTCACGGCCCGGCGCGCCTGAGCCGGTCCGGCCAGCGACAGTGCCAAGCAAACGAAAACGGCCCGCCCCGCTTGTCGCGGGAGAGAAAGATTCCGGAGTCTTGCTGGCATATCCCCTCCTCGTCCGAGACGGATTCGGAAACCGTCAAAGTTATTAAAACGCCCGGTAGAAATCGCCGTCGCGCAGCGCCGTCACCCAGGAAAAGGAATACAGACCGAAGCGGATGCGCAGTCCCTGCGACGGAGATGCGCTCCAACCCCATGCCCCCAGCGGAACCGCGGTTTGCCTCGGCCCTTCAAAGTGGAACCAAAGACTTTCTTGCAATCTCCAGGCGGCTTCCGGCTTTCCGTTCTGGCAATACACGTGGTAAAGCAGTTGGGCCATGGAGCGGCGGTGGAGATCCTTGGGCAACCCTTCCTCCAGCAAGCTCTCGGCGGCCCGCCGCGCCTGGTCGCTTTGTTCCTCGTCGCCGCCCAGGCAGCAGGCGCGCAGTACCGATGCATAAAGTTCATACAGATCCGATTCGCGGTATCCGGATCGAAGGGCGTTTTCCAGACACTTCAACGCGAAGACATAGTAGCCGAGGCGGAATTGGGCTTCGGCTAACAGTCGCCATCCGCGGCCCTGGCGCGGCAGCGCCGCCAGCGCGAGATCCAAGACTTTTCCCGCTTCGGCCCATCGACCCCGCGAAACCAGCAATTCCCCGTAAGCCAATTGGAGTTCCGGCAGCGAATCCTCCGGCGAGGATTTGGTTCGCAAGAATTCCTCCCATTCGGAATCCGGGCGCAATTGCCGCAGCAGGGCGGCTTGGGCCGCCGTGGCCACCCGGTTCCGGGGATGTTCGCGCAATACCGCATGCAACAGTGGAGCCGCTTCCCGGAAGCGGCGCCAGGCCAGGAATACTCCCAGGAGATTACGCCATGCCCCCTCAGCGGCCGGGGCGCGCCGGGACCATTCCCCGGTCCAAAGGGATTCCGCCGCGGCCGATTCTCCCCGCAGGCATAGCAGCACGCCCGCATTCACGTTTGCGCAACTCCGCAGCAGCGGATGCAGGCGGCCCGCTCTCAATGCGGTCCAAATTTCGTCGGCTTTTACGGTGTTCCCGGCCGTGAAGGCCCGCAACCCTTCCACAAATTCGCGCTCGGCGGGACTGGGCTCCCCTCCCGGAAACAAGGTGCCCGATTTCGCGGCTCCAAAAGCCAAGGCCCGTGGATCCGCCCCGGCGATTGAATCCGGAAAAACGATTACCAGCGTGGCCGGATGACGATCCTCTCGGTCATCCGCGGGCGCCTCGAATTCGAAAGCCCCCAACGCGCCGGCGCGCATGAGCGCCAAAAACAGGAACCAGGCGGCGTTCCGGGTCGGCACGCGTCCAACTTACAAAGGCGATTGCTAATTTCCGCCGTCCATGGTACTCACCGGCCCCGAAATCCAAAGGCAGATGGACCTGGGTAACATCCACATTTCCCCCTTCCATCCCGTCCACCTGGGCCCCAACTCCTACGATGTCAGCTTGAACCCGAAACTCCTGGTATACGATCTCGGCCCCGGCCAGGCTTTGGACATGAAACGCGACAACCCCACGCGCGGGCTTTCCATCCCCCCCGAAGGGTTGGTATTGGATCCGGACCAACTTTACATCGGATGCTCCAATGAAACCGCCACTAGTTGCCGCTTCGTGCCCATGTTCGAGGGACGATCCAGCATCGGCCGCCTCGGCATCAACACCCATATCACCGCCGGTTTCGGAGACGTGGGCTGGGGCTATCTCCCCGGCCCAGACGGTAAACTGGAATGCCAGTTTCCCACCTGGACCTTGGAAATCGAAGTGGTTCATCCCATCCGGGTTTATCCCAACGTCCGCATCGGGCAAGTGTATTTCATGACCCCGGAGGGAGAACTCGCCTTTTACCAGGGAAAATACAGCCGCCAAAAAGAACCCCAAGCCAGCCAGCTGTACAAAGACTTCCAATAGAACACCGCCTAACACCGTTTCACACTTGATGACAAACGCTGCCAAGGAAAGTTTTCAACATCATTTCCTGCTATTTTTTGGGTCATTCTTCACATAAC
>JBGPFT010000121.1:0-6603 GCA_041483475.1 Fibrobacteria bacterium
AGCGTGGCGCCTTGCGGTCTCAAGGCTTCCCGCCATCTTTGGAATCGGGAACAATCCACTTCCGGAAGCATGGAATCGGACAAACCCAACCGTTCGCGGAAGAAGTGGCGACGAGCGGGAAATTTGCAAAGGGGATGCATGCGAGCGGCTTCCATGCCGCTGTCCAAGGGCGGCGAAAGATCCTCGACGGACAAAAAAGCGCGCAACGTGGCCGCCATTTCGGCGCGGGCGTCGTTTTTGCCGCGGGGTGAAAGAAAGAAGTACCCGCCGTCGATATCGCTTTCCCGGCCCCGATAATGCAGAAGCCTCAACCAATGAGGATCTTCATAGAGTTTTTTCGCTTCGGTTTCCCGGACCAGCTGTTGGAATAGTTCTTCCGGAAAAGGCGACGCTGGAACACTCAAATACAGGGCGGCGACGTAGAGGCAAAGCTGCATCGGCACAAAAAAAGCCCTGCCGGAGCAGAGCTTCTCCCTTCGGAAATAGGTAAAAACCCGTTCCGTCAGTTCACATCACGGCAGGCGGCCTGGAAACCGGCGTCGGATCCCACCAGGGTTTCAATGTTGCGCAGCATGTTTTCCGAGTCCACTCCCGGCGCGAAAATCGCGTTGTAATGGCCCTGTGCGGCGCTGGCAAAAGTCTGGGAGGAACACCCCATCAAACTGGCGAAGGCTTCGAGATTCTCTCCCTTGCCCTGCGCCATTTCCTGCTTAAGGGATTCGAAATTGGCCTCGGCGAAGTATTCCTTCTCACGATCCGCCAAGGCCACGCCGTCCTCGGCGCAATTCGAAGTGCCGGAGGTGATGCCGAAAAGCTGATTATATGTGGAGCTATTCGTGGTCCCGGCCAAAACTTGCGATCCCGTCGGCCCCATCATCATCGAGCCGAGTCCGCATCCCGCCAAGCCATAATTCTTGTGTTTGCCGGCAAAGCAAGAGCCCGCCAACAGAACCACCGTCAAGCCGAGCTTAATATTGTTTTTCATTTTATTTTCTCCTGGAATTTCGTGATCGGTTCAACCCTAGATATCGCTGCAGCTGGCTTGTAGTGCGGGGTTATTTTTTGCCACGGATTCGATATTTCCGAGCATTTCTGCGGAGTTGGTTTTGGAATTCGGGAAAATGGTTCCGTAATTGGAGCGCATGGCGTCCGAGAACTCTTGTACCCCCTTTCCCTGGCACCCAAACAGGGTGGCAAACGCTTGCAGGCTCTCACCGCGCCCTTGAGCTATTTCCTGATGCAGGGATTCGAAATTCGCCCCGGCGAAGAATTCTTGTTCCTTGGACTTGAGGGCGACGCCGTCCTCAAAGCAGTTGGAAGTCCCGGTGCTAATGGCGGAGGTTTGGGGGAAAATCGCATCGTTCGTCGTGGCGGCTAAGATTTGAATCGGTCCAGCCTGATCACCAAAAACCATGGATCCCAGTCCGCAGCCAGCGGCGCCATACTTGCCGTCGCCTTTGATGCCGCCCCCGGCCGCATGCAAGTTCGCGCAAAGCATGGCTATCGACAACGAAATAAGTTGGGATTTAATTTGCATGGTTTCCTCTTTCCGGATAGCTGATGCCGGGAAAAACTATGTCCCCTTTTTCGACCCGTCAACGCTTTTCTTGAAATCGAGTTGTGAAACGGAATCAATTCGGTCATTTTATGCGCTTTAAAACGGGATTTCGCATCGGAAACCGGCAATATCAGGCCCAAAGTAGGCGCGGACGTGATTCCCCTTGGAGCGTCGGAAAGTCCTCATCATGGTTTTTTCCTGATCATTTTCGAAAAAAAATAAATACAAACTGATCCCGATACCCAACCCCCCTACGAACATGGTTCCGAGCGGAGGCAGAATTTTTTCCCCCACATCAGAAGACTTGTAATCACAGGTCCGGCCGCATTGGGCCAAAGTGGTAATGGCGACCGTATACCAGATAAACCCCGCTCCCGTTATAGCCGAGCCCGCGATGATCATGGTTTTGCCGGCCTTATCCCTTTCCATGCGGGATTGATAAGTGGTGCTTGCCAGGGCGATATTTTCAGGGGAAAGATCCAGCCATTCCCGAAATTCGCCGGTGTCTGAATTGGTTAGACGAGCGCCGAACCTAATCAGCCTGTGGGTTTCTGTAGGGTTTGCTTGGCTTGAAGCAACAGGAGCTGGCGGGTATTGCCGTTCCTCGCCAAATCCAACTCCTAAGCAAAAAGCCCCAAGGAGAATTTGGGTCACGGCCACCCCCATGTGCCTGGCCCAAAACGGATTGCGATTCACTTCTATCCAAAACATCGTGGACTCAAGAACTAGGAAAAATCGGGGGGGGCGGCCATTCCCCGCAACCTCTCCACCGCTTCCTGTAAAGTCTGCTCCCGCTTGCAAAAACAGAAGCGCAGAAGATCCTTCCTCGCTCCCGCTCCGCGCCGGTAAAAGGAGGAACCGGGCACCGCGGCCACCCCGACCTGGGAAACCAAATGCCGCGCCAAATCCTGGTCGTTCCGGATTTTTCCCTTCAGAAAAGGGGTGGCCTCGGCCATCACATAATAGGCGCCTTGGGGCCTGAAACAACGGAACCCGGCGTTGGAGAGCCCGGCAACCAGGAAATCCCGCAATCTTTGATAGGCCGCCGCCAGTTCCTGATAATAAGCCGCCGGCAATCCGATGGCGCCTTGCACGGCCACTTGCAAGGGAGTGGCGGCGCATACGGTCATGAAATCATGCACCTTGCGCAAGGCGTCGGTGAGGGGTTTTTGCGCCACGGCCCAACCCACCCGCCAACCCGTGACACCGTAGGTTTTGGAAGCGCTGTTGATGGTCACCGTTCTGTCCTCCAGCCCCGGCACCGAAGCCGGGCTGACATGCCGCGCTCCGTCGTAAAGGATATGCTCGTAGATCTCGTCGGAAAAAACCCGCACATTCCATTTCTGGCATAGCTTGGAGATGATTTCCAGCTCCCCGCGCGAAAACACTTTGCCCGTAGGGTTGTGTGGCGTGGTCAATACGATAGCCGCGGTTTTGGGTCCGAAGGCGCGGCGCAATTCGGTTTCGTCGAAAGTCCAATCCGGGGGCCGCAAAGTTACGTACACGGGCCGCGCGCCCGCCAGATAACTGTCGGGGTGATAGTTCTCATAAAAAGGCTGGAACAACACCACTTCCCGCCCCGGATCCACCAAGCTCAGGAAGGCGCAAATCATGGCCTCCGTGGATCCGCAAGTCACCGTCACCTCGGTTTCGGGATCCGCGACGATGCCGTTATACTCCCGCGCCTTTTTGGCGATGGCCTCCCGCAGGCCCGGCAATCCCCAGGTGACGGAATATTGATTGCAATCCCTTTCGATGGCGTCCCGGGACAACCATTTCAATTCCCGAGGGCAAGGAAAGTCCGGGAACCCTTGCGCCAGATTGACGGCGCCATGCAAGGCGGCTAGTCGCGTCTGCTCGCGAATCACCGATTCGGTGAAGCGGCCCAAACGTCTCGCTGCGGCAATCGGGATCCGCTTTTTCGCTTTCAAGCGATTTCCCCGAAGCGCCGGAAATACATGAGGAATCCGAGCAGTGGCTGTAAGCTGGTGATTTCCGCGGTGGCCTCGGCAAAAGTTTTAAGCGTGGTAGTGATGTATTCGCCTTCATGCGCATGCCCGGTTTCCCCGCCTTCCAGGGCATTCCATGCGTCGTCTTCGAGTTCCGCCTCGGTGGAATAGAAGTAGATGGCTTCGTCCGAAAGTCCGGGGGAACTGAACAAAGGGCGATCCCATAACGGGGTCAAGGCGGAGCGATCCACTTTCAAGTTGGCTTCTTCCTCCAGTTCGCGTACTGCCATGCCGGCGGGATCATGCAAATCCTCGTCGAGCATGCCGGCCGGGAATTCCAGGCTCATCCCGCCATGGCCGATGCGCCGCTGGCGTATCATCAGGAAACGCTTCGTTCCGGTGCTGCAGTTGCGAAGTACGGGCACCACCACGCAGGCCGGCCCGCGCAGCAGGGCATAGGGCAAAAGCGGCTTCCCTTCCGGATCCCGGCCGCTGGCTTTCACCAATGCGAACAGCAAATCACCGTCGCGCCTGTGAATGAGGTTTACCGGTTCCACGTTTTCCAAGGAACAGCCCGCGTCCCGGACGCTTTGTTCCCAGGCCTTCACCTTGGCGGCGTTCCGCCAAGCGCCGGAATCAGGGTTTGGCATCGAACAGCGCCCCCAAGGCCACGCGCCAGAACATTTGATTATGCGCCCCCAGGGAATAACTGGGTTGGAAAGCCGCGAAAAAAGACCAACGCTTTCGGAGCGGGATCACGCCCTCAGCTTCCGCCCCGGCGATGAGATGCAATTTTTGCTCCCAGTTGCTGGAGAAACCCGCGTGCAATCCCAGCCTCGGATAAATCGGATCGTCGGGAGAGGGATGGAATTCCCATTTGGGCCCCGCCGCGATTTCGATCTCGTGCACCGCGTCCAGGTATCCATAGCGGGATTCGAAGTAGGAATAGCCCAATTGCACGGTTCCTATCCCCCAGGAAAAATGGGTTTCCGCGCCTCCCGTCGCCCCCAGCCCGCGCTTGTAATCGCTGTCCCAAATGGAGGCCCGCAAGGCCCCGGTCCAATGCAAAACCTCGATGGGCTTGGCGCCGACCAGCGCCCACAACGCCAAAGCCGGTAAAATCATCCATCTCATACCGCCCCCATTATCGCCGCCCAATCCCTCGGCTTCAGAAAATATTCCGCCAGCCGCTCCTCCGCGCTTCCGGGCTCCGGCTTGAAATCGTAAACCCATCGGCATAAGGGCGGCAGCGACATCAAAATGGACTCGGAGCGTCCCCCCGATTGCAAGCCGAACGAGGTGCCCCGATCATAAACCAGGTTGAATTCCGCGTAGCGGGAACGCCGGTGCAATTGAAAGTCCCTCTGGGTTTGCGTGAAAGGCCTGTCTTTCAGCGCCGCGAAAGGAAGGTACAGATCGGGAAAAAGCCGCCCCAACCCCGTGACGAAATCGAGTTCCTCCTCCTTCGGCCCCCCCAAATGGTCGAAAAAAAGACCTCCCACGCCCCGCGCCTCGTTCCGGTGCCTGAGAATGAAATATTCGTCGCAGGCTTTCTTATATCCGGCATAATCCCGTCCCGCGCCCACGCAATAACGCTTCAACACGCGGTGAAAGTTTACCACCATGGATTCCGCCGGATAATACGGGGTGAGATCTACGCCGCCGCCGAACCAAGAAACCTCCCCGGCCTCGAAATAGCGGATGTTGAGATGGACCGTGGGAACATGGGGATTACGGGGATGCAATACCAGACTGACTCCGGTGGCGAAAAACGGGCCTTCTGGGACGCGGAAGGCTGCCGCTGCCGAAGACGGCAGCGCGGCTCCTTCGATGGCCGAAAAACTTACTCCGCCTTTTTCCAGGAGGGAGCCGTTTTCCCAGATGCGCGTCCGGCCTCCGCCTTTCCCCGCGGCGTAATCCCATGCATCTTCGCGAAAAACCGCGCCGTTTTCCCCGTCGAGGAAGACGCAAATACCGTCCTGCACCTCGCGGAACCGCCGCGTCACGATATCGCGAAAAATCATCCGGCTAAATCTACTACCGCACCGGGTGAAGGCTCGCCGTTTCTACCTTAGGAACCGATATGGATTTCCACTCGCTCTGGCAGAATCTGCCCTCGCATATGGACCCGGTGATTTTGCGCATCGGGGCCTTCCGCCTGCAATGGTACGGCCTCATGTATCTCGTCGCTTTCGCCGTCACTTATTTCCTGGCGCGGCATCGGGTCCGCACCGAGGAAAGATTCGACTACGATGACGAATTCCTGAAAAACCTGCTGACCTACGCTTTTTTGGGAGTGCTGGTGGGCGGACGGCTGGGCTACGTCCTGTTCTATAATCTTTCCTATTACGCCGATCATCCCCTTGAGATCATCCTCCCCTTCCGCCATGTCGGATCCGGCTGGCAATTCAACGGCATTTCGGGCATGTCCTATCACGGGGGACTGATAGGCTGTTCCGCTTTTTGCGTCTGGTTCTGCCGCAAACACGCCGCCGACGTCTGGAATATCGTCGATCTATTCGGTCCCGCCGTTCCCTTGGGCTATACCTTCGGTCGCCTCGCCAACTTCATCAATGGCGAGTTGTATGGCCGCACCACCACGGCGGCTGTCGGCATGCGCTTTCCCGAAGCGCCGGGGCCGGGGTTGCGGCATCCCTCCCAGCTTTACGAAGCCTTTTTCGAAGGCGCTGTCCTTTTCGCCATTCTCTGGATGCTCCGGAAGCGCCCTTTTCCCAGAGGATCCTTCCTCGGGCTATACCTTTTCGGTTACGGCTTCTTTCGCTTTTTCATTGAATTCTTCCGCCAACCCGATTCGCAATTGGGACTGGTTTTCCTGGGAAAATTCTCCATGGGCCAGGTCCTGTGCGCCGCCATGATGTCCATCGGATTGGGGATCGTGCTATGGCGCCGCCAAGCCGTCGCTATTTGACGCACTCCCGCAATTCCCGTACGTGAGCGGAGAGGAAATTCTCCAGCGAAAATCGTTCGCGCGCGCGGCGTGCCGCCAGCTCCCCCATCTCTTTGCGCATGACGGGGTCGTTCACCAATTTCCTCAATGCTCCCGCAAGAGCTTCGGCGTTTCGGGGTGGCACGGTA
>JBGPFT010000122.1:0-6591 GCA_041483475.1 Fibrobacteria bacterium
ATAGGGTCTCCCGGGATGAAATGCTCTTTAATTCTAGCCCCAAAAACCCCGGACCACACTGGCTTTTTCGCCAATATCACCGCGGATTTCCCCGTGAATCCAGTTTCCCATGGTTTTCCTTTTTTTTAACGTAGCCAGGGCAGGATGAACACGAACCAAAGCGCGGTGGCCAGACAGGTCAATCCCATGCCCCGCGCGACATCTCGCGCTGAGGCGCCGGACGGATGGGCAGGATCTCCCAGCCACAAATCGGTAACCAATATCCCTTGCTGGTAAACTGGACCTACCAACCGTATTCCCAGGGCTCCCGCCATGGCCGCTTCGGGCCATCCGGAGTTGGGGCTGGGGAGAATGCCGTGTTGCTCCCAGCCGATTTGAAACGCCCCGCGGCCGGAGAAGCCGGGCAGAATCCAAGCGGCGGCGGAAAGCATCAGCCAGGATAAACGGGCCGGGACATAGTTCATGAAATCGTCCCAGCGGGCGCCGAACCATCCGAAGCGGAGATAACGATCGTCCTTGTAGCCGATCATGCTGTCCAAGGTGTTGGCCACCTTGAACAGGATGAGGCCGGGCGTTCCCAGCAACGCGTACCAGAATAGCGGCGACCATACCCCGTCCACGGCGCTTTCGGCCAAGGACTCCAAGGCCGCGCGGCGGCAGGCTTGCGCGTCGAGCGGTTCCACGTCCCGACCTACGAGTTTGGCAAGTTGGACGCGGGCTTCTTTTTCATCCGAAGCGGAGGATACGCGGCGTACGTGCCGCAGCAAATCTCCCAGGGAAAGCAGGCTGTAAATCGCGTAAATCTCGAAAGCGTTTTTCACCCAAGGTTGTGCGTGGCGGAGCAGCAGGGAAATTCCGGCATAGATTCCCAGGCATAAAAGCGAAAGTCCCAGGGAAAGAATCAACCCCCCGCCGCGTCCGTCCCAGCCCAGGCGGCGCAGCGTCGCTTCGCCCCGGGAAATGGCCGTGCCCATAAGCCGCACGGGATGCAGGCGATAGACGGGATCGCCGAGAAAAAGATCCAGGACCAAAGCGGCGCATAAAAGTTTCGTAGAACCAACCCCCCACATCACGCCTCGCCCCACTTGGAATTCCAACCCAAAGCGACGGCTTGGGCCAGGGTTTCCGGGAAGGATTTTCCCCCGGCTTCCCAATCGCCGGCCAAGGCGTCGCGGAAAGCGGGAAAACGCGACGGATCATGCGCCACGGCGCAGGCCAGAAGAGCGAGTTGATTCAGCGCCGCCTCGTTTCGGGAACCCGGAGGCAAAGTGCCGTGGGCGACCCGGTCCAGCACCGCGGCCAGGGCATAAGCGGCGGCGGCCAACTGAGGTTCATGCCAAAGCGCCGTTCCGTTGGCCAGCAAAGTTTCTCCCTCGTCTTTTTCGAGCCGTCTCCGCAACGCGGCCGAAAGTTCGCTTTCCCGGACTCCGTAACGCCCCAAAGCGTGGAAGAGATTGCGGGTGGAGGAGGGTTGCAGTCCGTTCTGCCATTGCAAGGCTTCCCGCAGCGCCTGCATCACGGCCCTTGCGGAGATTTCCCCCAGCTTGGAATGCGCGCCCGCGAAACGCCTGGGAACGACAGGGTCGCGATGGGCCGAAGCCACCGCGAATCCGTCGGTTCCGGTGCCGGTGGCCAAACCCGATCCGTACAAACTGGGAACGGCCAGTTCCTGCAGCACCGCCGTCTTGGCTTCGGCCAGGGTGGCGGCGACGCGCGCCAGGGCCGACGGGGCCAAGGGTTGGTTGAACAACAAAAGAACATGGATGGTTCCGGGCCGAGGTTCCCCGCCGTTTTCCACCGGCAGAATACGCCCCTGGTCGTCCTCCCGCCAGCGCGCGGGATCGCCGGCGCGCGAGGCATTGCCTTTCACGCCCGCGGTGACGAAGGCCGAAGCCGACAATTCCCGATCCGATTCGGAAGCCAGGGCGGCGTATTGCATATTGGCTGCGGTGCCGAGCATGGCCGTGCGGCCCGGGGGCAAGGTCAACTCCCCGCATACCCGTTCGTGATATCCGATTTCTCCCAATTCGTTCAGCAATTTCCATTGCCGGTGATCGTCATGGCCTTCGCTGCTTTGGTGGTTGACGAGGAATTCCAAATCCTCGCGTTGGCCGCCGTTCACCGGACAGGTGGACAGCACGGAATGCGGGCGTTTCAGGGCGATTTGCAAATGCCGCCCGCGGCGTTCGGCGCGAAAATCGTCGGTGTCTAGGAGAAGCATCCCTCACCCCTAACCCCTCTCCCGTGGCAGCGGGAGAGGGGGATCGTTTCGCGTTTCATTTTCTTTCCATGCCCAATGTCTCCGCACAGATTGGATCTTCAGCCACTTCTCCGGGTGTGCCGGCGCGCCACTCTCCTCCGGGTAGCAGAGCCAGCACACGATGCGCATGGCGGAAGGCCAGATCCAAATCATGGCAGGAAAATAGCACCGCTTTGCCTTCCGATTCGGCCAAACGGCGGAGTAGGCGTAGAATTTCCAGTCGGGACGGGGCGTCGAGATGGGAAAGCGGCTCGTCCAAAAGCAGGATTCCCGCTTCCTGCGCCAAGGCCCGCGCGATGCCCAGCTTTTGCCGCTCGCCGTCGCTGAGGCGACCCAAGGGGCTTTCGGCGAAAGCCGTGGTGCCGGTGATTTCCATGGCTTCGCGTACCTTGGTGCAATCCGCATTCGAGAGTCCGCCATGCCAGGGCGTATGCGGCCAGCGGCCCAATTCCACCAATTCGCGTCCGCGCAGGCTTTCCGCCACCTGGCGCGGGGACAGCATCAGCGCGATGTGCTTCGCCCGGCGCCGCGCATCCGTTTCGGAGAGGTTTTCTTCTCCCAACCGAATCGCGCCGCTCGCAGGCTGCCGCAGTCCGGCCAAGGCGAGCAACAAAGTGGTTTTGCCCGATCCGTTCCGTCCCAGCAAGGCGACGATTTCTCCGGGGCGCAAGGTGAAATCGAGATCCGCGCAGAGGATTTTGGATCCCGCCGAAAGACCCAGTTTCTGCGCAGTCAAAGCCGCCGTATTCAATCCGCGGCCCTCCTTTGAACGCGCAACAGTAAAAGCAATACCAACGGAGCGCCCAATGCTGAAGTCACCACGTTGAGCGGAAGCACGCTGCCGGGAATGATCCTCCGCGCCAGCGCGTCGCAAAGCAGCAAGGCGCCCGCTCCCAATGCGGCCGAGGCCGGAATCAGCACGCGGTGATTCGACCCTCCGAGCAGCCAACGCGCTACATGGGGTATGCCGAGGCCGACGAAGGCCACGGGTCCGCAGAACGCGGCCACCACGGCGGCCAAAAGGCCGGCGCAGGCGGCGATGGCGAAACGGCTTCGCACCGCGCGGGAACCCAAACTGCGGGCCTCCTCCTCTCCCAGCAATTGCGCGTTCAGGGATTTGGCGCCGAACAGGGCTGCGGTCAATCCGGCCAGGCATACCGGGGCGAAGAAGGCCAATTGTCCCCAGGTCACGCCTCCCACGCTGCCCAAGGTCCAATCCACGAAGGCTTGCAGCGATCCGGCGTCGCTTCGGTATTGCAACGCGGCGATACCGGCCCCAAGTCCGCTGGAAATGAGCAGCCCCGCCAGCAATAGCGATGCGGCGCTGCGCAGCCAGGGGGCGATGAGCGCCAGCAAACCCATGACGGCGATGGCTCCGGCAATCGCGGATCCCAAGGCTCCGGCCTGGCCCCAAATCGATTGTGTGCTTCCCAGCATGGTGAAGCAGGCCATGCCGAAAGCCGCACCGGCGCTGATCCCCAATTCGTAAGGGCCGGCCAGCGGCGTGCGAAAAAGGGTTTGCAATTGCAATCCGGCCACGGATAGGCTGGCGCCAGCCAGGGCCGCGGCCAGGGATTTGGGCAGGCGGAGCAGCCATACCACTTCATGCGCCGTTCCCGGAGACCCGGCGGGCCCTGCCCAAAGCGCGTTCGACACATCGGATATTGAAAGCGACGACGATCCGCTGAGCAAATCCAGGGCGAGGGCGAGGAGCAGGAAAGCAAAAAGCGAAAGCGAACGATTTTGCCTCACCCCTAGCCCCTCTCCATCCTTAAACGGATGGAGAGGGGAAGGGCTTAGAATTTCGGAACTTTCCTTGCTCATTTTTTTCATTCCTTCCCCCTCTCCATGCGTTTAGGCATGGAGAGGGGGTCAGGGGGTGAGGGGAGAGAAGGCAAGCGCCTGAAATAACTCCCCGACTTTTTATCAAGCCCCCCATCCACAATCCGGATCAAATCGTTCAAGATCAAATCGGGTCGAGTCGGGCCCGATTCCCAATAATCGTTGCCGCCGTCAGGGTTGCAACGAACATCGTTCTGGTACACGCGTCTGGAGCCGAAGGCGCGGAAGGATTTGGATCGGGGTTCCAGTTCGGCCAATTCGGAAAGGTTGCGCGCAGATCCGGGGCTAAGCCAAAGATCGGCTTCCTGGGCTCGGGACAGAACCGCTTCGAGATCCAAGGTCAGCGCGCCGGTGTGTTTATCGTCGTCCCACAAATACCGGATTCCCGCATCGCGCAGAAGTTGCGCGAGGTAACTCCCACCGCCGGCCACATGCCAGGCTCCATGCCAAGGGGCTCCGCCGAAAGCCGAAAGATGGGGAGCTTTGCGCAGTAAAACCAAAGTCCGCAGAGAGTCATAGGCATGTGTCACCGAAGCGAAAATCATTTTGGCCTCTTTCTCTCGTCCGAACAAAGCTCCGTAAACCGAGATCCATTCCGCCCTTCCCAGGGGATGATTCTCCAGCCATTCGGTGGAGACGAGCACCGGGATGCCCAAAGTTTTGGCCTTGGCCGAAACGCGCGCGTCTCCCGCGGGAATACCGGAGATGAAAATCGCGTCGGGGCGCAAGGAAGCCGCCCGCTCCCAATCCAAATTCGATTCGGATCCCACTTCGCGCCATCGCCCCAGCTTTCCCAGCGCGCGCAAGGCCGAGTCGCTGACGAAGGCGGATCGATCCACGCCCACCAGGCGATCGCGGAGATCCAAGGCTTCCAGAAAACCCAGGTGGATTCCCGCCAGGCAAATCACGCGTCGTAGCGGTACATGGATGGCGTAATTCGCGGTATCGCCTCCGGAGTAAATCCGCAAATGCGCGGTGTCCCCGGAGGATTCCACGGAAAAGTTGCGGGCGAAACGCGGGGCGGCCCAGGCAGAAGTAAGAGAGAGGAGAAAAAAAATGATTCTCAAAATGAAACCTTCTTCACCTGCGTCGTGTATCCGTAATCCGAACTGTACGCAACGTATCCTTCCGTCGCGTTGATGGACGCGAAATCGAATACGTCGGCCCCAAGGCTTTGCTCCGTGATAATCGAACCGGCATGTTGCCGGGTCGCCAAATCGATTTTTTCCACGCCGCCGGATTGATCGCCGTACCCGGCAATACTTACGAGATACCACACGCCGTTCACGGCATGGGCCGCGATAGGATTTTTGTAAAGCAACGGAATGGTGGACACAATTTGCTTCGTTGCGGCGTCGATCACCGCCACCACAGAAGTGTCCAGGGCGCTGTAGTTGTAGTTCAGTCTTTGCATGGCCACGAAGACGTAACCGTTGTAGGCCGTGGCCCAAGCCATGCGGGGAACCGAAGCCACGGTGTCCGAGGGGCTATGAGAATTGAATCGTGAGAGATCGATGGAGTCGCGTGTTCCGCCGCCGAGTTGGCCCGCGTCGAGTATGAGAAGCGAAGCGAGATTGTAGCGAGGAATGAAGGCGAGATTGTTGGAAATGGCGATGTCATAGGGATTGCTGTTGGCCCCGGTTTGCACGTTGAGCGCGATGTTCCGATTCGGGACATGTCCCGAAAATCCCGTGATGACTCCGGTGGTCCGATCAAAAAGAAAGACTTTGCCGTTGGCTGCGGAGACGGAATTATCAGACCCAAACGACAGGACACTTTTTTGCATGAACTTGGCCGATAGATCCAATATGCTGATAGCGCCTTGCGCGTAATTGGTTTCGGTGACGACGAGATGCGAATCTTGCGTCAGGGCCATGCCGGCGGGGGGTAGCAGCTCGGAATAGTAGGCCGTAATTTTTCCACTTGAGTTGTCCACGACCAACATGGCCGGGTCGGTGGAAGATCGATTCGCGACGAAAATTTCATTTCCCCGAACCAGAAGTTGAATCGCGTTTTGAATACTGTCCAAGGGAAAACCGATCCAGTGGGAAATGGTGATTCGCAGCGAGGCCGTCACGGAAATCGTGTCCCGCGTGGCCGTAACGGTATAGGTCGCAACTGCGGATTCCCCGGCGGGAGTGCCGGAGATCTCGCCGGTAACCGTGTCGAGAGAAAGTCCGGACGGGAGCGGCGGGGTTACGGAATAATGGCCGGAACCGGCCAGAATGAAATCGGGCGAATTGCCGGATATGGGCGCGCCCAGCGCATAAAAGGCCGAAGGTGTGGAATAGGAAAGCGGGGGTTCCGGTGGTTTTTGTTTCTCGACATCGAAAACGCATCCGGCGAAAATCAGGGTGAATAATGCGACAGGGATTTTCACGAAAGACTCCTTGGGTGGATTAGAGGGTGAATGAAAAACTCAGGGAATAGCTGCGGCCGCCGCGAACGCTGTAGACGAAATCGCGATAATACCGGTTGAGCAAATTGCG
>JBGPFT010000123.1:0-6568 GCA_041483475.1 Fibrobacteria bacterium
CCTTCCCATCCAGGTGATGCCGTCCGGCGAAACCAAAATGGCGCCGCCGGAACCCGTCGCCACCAATTGGCTGTCGGCCCATATGACGGAATAAAAGTTCCGCGTCGTCCCCAAATTCCTCTGGGTCCAGACGATGCCGTCCGCCGAAGTCAACGCGGTGCCGCCGTCCCCCACGGCCACGAATTGTCCGGGGCCCGATCCCGGAAAACCCATCCAGGCCACGCAATTCAACCAGGCCGTCGTGCCTGAATTCCTGCTCGTCCAGGCGATGCCGTCCGGGGAGGTCAGCACAGTGCCGCCTTGCCCCACGACCACCAGTTTCCCGAACGCCCAGGTCACCGAATTCAACGCGGCCGTCATCCCCGAATTCCTGCCGGTCCAGGCGATGCCGTTCGGGGAAGTCAGCACGGCGCCCGCCTCTCCTATGGCCAGAAGCTGCCCGCTGGCCCAGCAAACGGAGCGCAATGCGGCCGCGACCCCCGAAGTCCTGCCCGTCCAAGTGATACCGTCGGGCGAGGTCAGGACCGTGCCTTCGGAACCGACCGCCACCAACTGGCCGGTCCCCGAGCCTGTCGAGGGGCCGGTCCACGCCACCGAGAACAGATTGTTGGGCGTGCCGGAACTCCGATTGATCCAGTTCATGCCGTTCAACGAAGTCAGTACGGCACCTTTTTGTCCCACCGCCACGAATTGAACGCCTGTCCAGGTCACCGAGGACAGTGAGGCCGTCGTCCCCGAATTCCTGCGCATCCAGGTGAGATCGTCGGGGGAGTTCCAAATGGCGCCGCCCTCCCCCACCGCCACCCCCACGGCCACCAGGGGAACCACCCCCCAGGCCACGGCGCGCAAATTGTCCGACGCGCCCAGGCTCCAATAGGTCCAAGTAATGCCGTCCGGCGAAGTCAACACGGACCCGCCGTCGCCCACGGCTACCAATTGGCTGACCGCCCAAGTCACGGAATACAGCCAGGCCGCCGTGCCCGAACTCCTGCGGGCCCAAGTGACGCCGTCGGGCGAAGTCAGGACGGCGCCGCTTTGCCCCACGGCCACCAATTGGCTGCCCGTCCAAGCCACCGAGTTCAGCCACACCGTGGTGCCCGAAGTCCGCCCCGTCCAGACGATGCCGTCCGGCGAAGTCATGATGGTGCCGCCTTGCCCCACCGCCACCAATTGGTTCCCCGTCCAAGCCACCGAGTTCAATTCCGCGCCCCAGGCCCGCAAGGTCCAGTCGGATTGGGCCGATACTCCGGAAGCCATGCCTAGAAGCAGGATCGGGATCCGGATCGACCGGGGGGAAAAGATTCGGGTCAATAGGCGCATGGCGGACTTGTGATTAATATAAGAAGCGACAACACACTGAAAATGAAGCTCCCATTTACATCAATAAGCTCAATCCTTTTGGCGATTTCGGCGTTCGGACAAGGCGCGGATTCACCACAGGGGCTTCGGGACGAGATCCGCCTTCATCCCGCCGATGAATATACCGCGTATACGTTGAGAAAAAATGAATTCATAATTTCCAACTATCCCGCCAATCCGCTGGCGACCTGGGTGGAATGGGGCGTTACGGACCGAATCACCATAAATTTCGACGGGGAGGCCTTTTTCGGCGGGCTGCTGATCAAACCGCACCTTCCTTATCCCAGCCAGTATGTCCGGATAAAATTATGGGAACAGGAAAAAGCCCGGCCGGCCTGCGCCTTTGAAAGCATGTATCAGTACTTGTGGCGTGAAAGCAGGCAGGTGGATGTCGACGGCCTGTTGATCGCAAGAAAGGGAAGTAGTTGGTATAATCGTTTCAATTTCAGCTGGCGATGGAAAGAAAAAACTTTTTTCCACTTTTCCGCCGGGGAAACTTATTCCGAAAATCTCACCCTCAGCAATAATGATTCCCTGAATCCGACGGGAAAAAAATATAATCCGAGCCTTTCCCCCGATATTTCTTTGGGATTTGATTACTGTCCCAAACCCTGGATGTCGGCACATCTGGCGGGTTCTTACGGTTCCACGTTCGTTTATTTGGACAATGTCCCCAGAAAATACAGCTTGGCGTATGCTTTTCGGTTCGCCCCTTTTTATCGGTGGAAATGGGGATTTTTCAGGAACTGCAGAATTGAACTTGCGGGGTTGGATTTTTATTTCGCGGACGCCAAGAAAAACATTCCCTTAATCGCGCCCGGCATTCCAGGAGGGTACATTTATTGGCAATGGACTTGCAAAAAATGATATCGTGGGGTGAACGGACGCTTCCGGGTAAACGCGGATCCTCCGGGAAGGAGCAATTATGCGCTGGTTGACCTTGCTTTCCCTTTCCCTGCCCGCGCTGATTGCCGCGCAATGGGGATCGGTGGTGAATCTTTCCCCAAACTCGCTGGCGGCGAATTTGAACGAGAATATGGGGCCCTGCCTGGCCGTGAACGGCGACACGGTACACGTGGTTTGGAGCGACCGTCGCAGCGCGGGAAGCGCGATTTATTACCGGCGCTCGGTCGACACGGGATTGACATGGAGCGCCGCGGTAGCGATTACGGATACGCTGGGAAAAGCGAGCTTTCCCGTGATCGCCGTGAACGGCCAAAACGTCCATGTGGTTTGGATGGACAGCTTGAACGGAATACGCGCCTCTTATTACCAGCATTCCCTGGACGGCGGAAACACCTGGGAACCGAAAATCTGCCTCGATACGAATACGGCTTTTTGGCCGGGCGTGGCGGTATCCGATTCCACCGTCCTGGTTTCTCTCAATAAGCGGCTGACCGCGACCAACACCGAAATTTTTTTCATGCGCTCCCTGGACAACGGCGCGACCTGGAGCGCCGAGCAGCAGCTTTCCAACGCCAACGGGCGTTCCGAGGATCAGGCGATGGCCGTTCAGGGGAACGACGTCCATCTGACGTGGAACGAAAACCGAAACGGCCCGATGGAGATCTACACCATCCGTTCGAAGGATCTGGGGGTCACATGGGGCCCCGAAACCCAAATCACCACCACCGATTCCTATTCGAGCATGGTTTCCCTGTTCGGATCCGACGTGGATATCCCCTACGGGAACAGCTTCAGCGGGAATCTGGACGTGTGGATTCGGCAATCGTCCGACAGCGGAACGGGTTTCGGCCCCATTCATCAGCTTACCAACGTCGCCGCTGGCGAAGCCTATCCATTCTTGACCCGCGACGGAATGAATCTGTATCTCGTCTATATCCAATTCGGCACCGGGACGACGAGCGCATGGTATATCCATTCCGGCGACGGAGGGACGACTTGGAGCGCGCCGTACAGCTTCGGCCCAGGTTTCCAACCCTTCATCGCCTACACGGGAACCGTGCTGCATGTCATCTGGCCGAATGCAGGCCATATTTATTATCTGCGCAATCCCGCCGGAAACCCTTCCGGCGTCACGGGCGGGGGGGCAAGAAAGGCCCAAAAGAACATCGTGGTTTCCGAAAATCGCGCCCGTGAATTGATAGAAATTCATACGACGTCGCTACCCGACGCGATTGAGCTGTGCGATATGTCCGGGCGGGTGATGACGAAGGTAAAGCCGATTTCATTTTCCACCCGGATTTCGACTGCCGGCCTCGCCCGCGGCATGTACCTGATCCGCGCGAAAAACGGAAACGTTTATTCAGCGCAAATACTCGCGTTGACGCGACCGTAAGCGCTTACATTTAGAAGTTCGATGCATGATCGGGAAAACTCCTTCGAGGAAAAGGTTTTAAAATTCGAGGAAGAAACAAAAATGGATTTGAGCGGCCCTAAGCCGGCGACCCGGTACAACCGGTCCGGCCGGTTCGTTCCCTGGCTGATTTCGTGGGAACTCAAATACATCCTGACTTGGCCCTTCGTTTACGGAATGCTTTTCCCCTTGCTGCTTCTGGACGTCTGCGCATCGATTTACCAAGCCATCTGCTTTCGGATTTATGGAATTCCCCGAGTCGACCGATCGGATTATTTTCCCCTCAAACGTCATAAACTGGGATATCTGAACCTCATCGAAAAACTCAACTGCGATTATTGCGGGTATGCCAACGGATTGATCGCCTTCGCCCGCGAGGTTTTCGCGCGCACCGAACAATACTGGTGCCCGATCAAGCATGCGAATAAATTGATCGGGGCCCACGAAAGGTACGGGCGCTTCCTGGATTACGGGGAGGCCGACGGTTATCAATCCAAAGTGGAAGGGTTGCGCAAGGCGCTTTCGACGGAAGCCCCATGAAACCCATCATCCTCATCGACCTGGAAAACGTCAAAACCGCCGACTTCGGGAAATTCCCCGCGCAGGCCGCGGTGTACATCTTCGTGGGGGAGGGTCAAAACAAAATCGACTTCAACATGGTCGAAAAAGCCCAAACCTTGGGGGAAAAACCCACCTGGGTCAAAATCAAGGGCAACGGGAAAAACGCCGCCGATTTCCACATCGCCTATTTCCTGGGCAGGCTGTCGTTGCAAAACCCGGAAGGGCGGTTCTTCATCCTCAGCAAGGACAAGGGATTCGACCCCCTGGTGCAGCATCTGCTCGGCGAAAAAATCCAATGCAAGCGGATCGAAAGCGAAAATGAATTCGCGGGCGGGAAAGCTAAGGGCCCGAAGGCCCCGCCGGCAAAACTCGCGGCACGGCTGGAAAAAATGGAACCCGTCCGGAGGCCGAAAACGAAAAAAGCCATGCTGGGATTCATCAAAAACAGCGACAAGGCGATGGCCGACGCGGCGGCGTTGGAAGCGATGGGTTATTTGGCTAAATCCATGCCGTTTACTGAAACCAACGGAAAAATCGTTTACCCGGATAAAAAGTGAGGAGGAGATGGCAAAGAAAATCTTTTCCAAAATCCTGATCCTTCCGGCGGCGGCTGCGCTTTTCGGCTGTGCGTCCGTGGAATCCCATCAAGTCGGGGGGCGCTCCTATTCCTTCATCTGCACCCGATCCCATGACGTCTGCGTCCAAAAAGCGGACGAACTTTGCGGAAAAGGGCGCTACGAAATCTTGCGCGACACGACGCTGGCCAGATGTTACGGTGCGCATGCCGAGGACATCCCCTGCAAATGGATGACTATCGTAGAATGCGCCCCACCTGGCGAATAAGCCGTCCGCGCGCGTCGTACCATCCTGAAATTGAAGCCGGCGGAATAATCCCGCCGTAGAGGCGGCCGCGAACGTCTTTTGACTCAATCCTTATGGCCACCGCCTGCGTCCTTTTCAAAATCGTTCCGTTCCATCCCACCGCGTAGCCGGTGTTGGCGTCGGTGAAAAACGCGGAATACAAATCTTCCGCGGTCCCGCTGCTTTCCGGCGCCCAACTGAGCCCCGCATCGCCGGTCCTGTAAATACCTCCCAATTCCCCGACGGCATAGGCCGTGATCCCGTCCGCCGCGAAAACGGCCCAGGCCAGGAAAATCGGATTCGGAGTGACGTTGGTCCAGGAAGCGCCTCCATTGTCCGTGTTATACACCTTGTTGCCCCCGAGATAGCCGGTGCTGGCGCTCAACAAATGGGCGGAGAAGAAAAACCCGTTGGAATCCACCGCCTGCGGCGTCCAGTTGGCCCCGTCGATGGTCTTGAGAACCACGCCCGGCCCGACGGCGTAGCCGAAATTGGGATTGGCGGGGGGAAAGGAAACCGATCGCAAGGTGATCCCGGGGCTCACCGTGTCCGGAGTCCACAACAGCCCGCCGTTGGTGGCCTTGACGATCACCCCCCCGCTTCCCGCGGCATAGATGATGCCGGCGGTGGGCATGCACACCGAGTACAGATCCGCCGTGGTATTGCTGGCGCGGGGGATCCAATTCTCCCCGCCGTCCCCGGTGTAGAGAACGGTGCCGTTGTCCCCCACGGCATAGCCTTCGGCAACGCTCACGAAATAAACGGAACTCAGGTTGCGCGCCGTGCCGCTGTTTTTGGGAACCCAGCTGTTTCCCCCGTCCGCAGTCTTGAGGAGGGTGCCGCTGTCCCCCGCGATGAAGCCCGTGTTGGGGACGGGGAAATACACCGAGTTCAGAAACCTGGAAGTCGGCGAAGCTTGGGGAAGCCAGGCGGCCTGGGCCCCCTGGCAACAAAGCGCGAAAAGGATGAAACGGAAAACCTCAATGGATCGCATATCGCCCTCCTACTGCGTCATTTTGCAAGCCGGCCGGGCAAAAGTGCAAGCCCCAAAATATCGGGGCGTTTATCTCACGAAATGACGGAAATTCGATAGGCTTCGGCCACGGCATCGGCCACCGCGGGGATTTCCTCCCCGGTATTCCCCCACCCCAGCGAGAAACGCAGGGAGGAAGAGGCCTCCTCCGGCGAGCGGCCCATGGCCAACATCACCTCGGAGGGCTTCACCGACCCCGAAGCGCAGGCCGAGCCAGCGGACACCTGAATGCCGCGCAGGTCCAGCGCCATGACCAGGACGTCGCCTCGCGCGCCGGGAAAACCGACATGCAAGGTATTCGGCAGACGGGGAGCGTTTTTGGCGTTGATGCGAAGATCGGGAATGTGTTTCAGCAGGGCGGATTCCAAGACAGCGCGCAGGGCGCGCAGCCTTTCGCGTTCCGCTTCGCCCCGGTGGAGCCAGACTTCGGCGGCGGC
>JBGPFT010000124.1:0-6521 GCA_041483475.1 Fibrobacteria bacterium
CGTTTCGACGCGCGCCCGCTCGGTTTTGTCCAGCGCCAGGCATACCGCGCCCCGCACGCGTCCCGCCCCGTCGCGCAGGGGTTCAAGGGTGCATTCGAAGGCGCGGCGGTTCCACTCCATCCGGAACACCGAACTTTCGCCGCGGCTCAGAACCTGTCGATGCGCTTCCACGATTTGCGGATCGAGTCCCAGCGTTACGGCCCAGTCCGCCAGCGATCTCCCCGGCATGGCATCGGAGGTACGGGAAGTCAGAACGGATCCGAAGGCCGATGCGATGCGCAAGTCGGAGTCCACCGACCAGACGGCCACGGGGAGTTGGGATGACAGGATGCGCAACGCGGCTTCGCGCGCCGCGTCGTCGGCCGGGGTCAAGTGTCGAAGCGGTAACCCAGTCCGGGTAGGTTGACGATTTTCTTGCCCAGCTCCGCGCCCAATTTGCTGCGGAGGGAGGATACGTGCACCTTCACGGTGTGGGAGTCCACCGGAGCCGACTCGCCATAGCCCCAAACCGTATGGTAGAGATGCGTGGTGTAAACGACTTGGCCCCGCTTGCGCAACAGGGCGGTGAGCAGATCGAACTCCTTGCGGGTGAGCGCCACCGGATTCGCATTCACGAACACCTTGCGTGAGCGCACGTCCAGGGCCAGGCCCTCGGCCTTGAGCACGTCGGCCAGCTCCTCCGGCGAGGAATAACGGCGCAGCACCGCCTTCACCTTGGCCAGGAGCAATTCATTGGAGATGGGTTTGACGAGATAGTCGTCGGCGCCTTCCCCGAAGCCTTGGATTTGGAATTCCTCGTCGGTGAGCGCGCCGGAAAGCAGGATGATGGGGATGGCGCTGGTATAAGGGCTGGCCTTCAATTCTTGGCACAATTTGAATCCGCTGGCGTTTCCCAACACGACGTCCATGAGAATGATATGCGGCTGCCGCGCCTTGGCCTGGGTGAACACCTCTTCGGCTCCGTCGACCAGGGAGACTTGGAAGCCATCGCCTTCCAGCACGGCTTTCAAGGTTTTCGCGAACAGGGGATTGTCTTCCACCACTAAAATGGGCCGTCCCAATCCTTGCGGAGCCGGGGCATGTGTGGGTAAGTTGTCGGCCATATTCGCCTTTTTATCGGGTCCGGTCTAAAGTGGGTAAGACATAAATCAGGGTGGTATATATAAGAATACCATTTCTAAACCCTGGAGTCAAAACAACATCAAGTGGCCGGCTGGGGAACGCCCCGCAGGAACAGTATGCGGTTCTTGGGATGCAGCGGCCCGCGCCGCTCTGGAGTCAATATCCCTTGGAGATTGGCCGGGTCATGTGAGCATAACGTAATCGCCGGATCCTCCGGGGAAAACGGTGCTTCGCGGTAAAGCATTTCCAGCGCGTCGGGTGACGCGAATTGTTCTCCGGCGACGCCCGTGATGAATCGGCCCCCGCGCGCCTCCCCTCGGTCTTCCAAGGTGCGCAAAGCCAGGCGCAATTCCCGCCAGGGGGGGAGAACGGTTTCGCGTTGGGCCAGGGCGCGGAAAACCACCCCGTATCTCCGGAGCAGAATCCGAGCCGCGTGCAACCGCATTTCCTCAACTTCCAGTCGGGGGAGCGGGGTATCCTCCGCCGGGAATAAAAAGAAACGGCCGGGAAAAGCGGAGGGAAGGCGACCGGCGGGTTTCCAGCCCGAAGAGGATCGCGCCCGCCGCAGGGGACGCCATAAGCCGCGTAGCGCGGAAAAACCGTCGCCCGCCGCCAAGCCCGCGTGGATCAGGGCGCGCAATCCCCGTTCCGTTTCCTCGGGGAGTACGCCCGCAGCAGCCGCCGCCGAGAAAAGTTCGTCGGCGAATATCGCTCCCCGGCGCTGAAGGATTTCCCGCAATATCGATGTCGGGCCGTTTGTCGGGGCATTCTCGGGCGCTCCGACCGCCCCTCCCAGTCTTTTCCATATCCGCAGATTCTGCCGGGGGAAAAAAGCCAGAGGCATGTAGCGCAGCGATAGGAAGGGCGGGAGAGGCCCGTCGCCTTTGGGAGGGCGCAGCCGTCCGAACCCGAAGCGGCCGCTTTGACAAGCCAGGTCCAGCCAGGCCGGATCGTAATCCGGAACGCGGGCCTGCAAAATCTCCTTTTCCCACAATTCACCGGGGGCCTCAAAGCCTTCGAGGATTTCCAACACCGAGTTCAGGGTTTCAGGGCTGCCGCGTGGGGGCTCGGCATGCCGAGCCCCCACGCGAAACACCCCCAGCCCCCCGAACAGGAATTCCTGGAATCGGGTCGCGGGCACGGTTACGACGGATTTGCGGCGATGCGACACGCTGCGCTGACGCATGCGGAACAGAAGGCGCCTTTCGCACCATTGCGGTTTCGGGCCGGGCCGAAAATCCCCGCGGAAAACGAAACCTTCGCTTTCCAAACCGAGCAAGGTGATGCCTGCGGCAGGAACGGAAATTCCCAGAGGGTCGGCCAATTGGGCCTCGGAAACGGGTCCCGCGATTTCCAGGCGACTGCGGATGAGATCGCGCAAGGCCTCTTCGGCGGCGCCGGAATATTGACGGAGGGATTCGGGTAACACGGGCGTCACGACGGGAACGGCGTCGGGAAGCGCGCGGCGCGCTTCGGCCCAGCGCTCGGATGCCACCCAAATCGGCTGTCCACTTGAAGGAGACAGCGATCCGATCCGGTTGGATGCAATCAGGGGTTCCAGAAACATTTGCCACGAATCCCCGCCACTTCCGGCGCGGATTTCTCCTTCGGTCAGGAATCCCCCCGTGAGCAAGGCGTCGTGCAATTCATCGGGATCGCGCGGCGACGGCCACGCTTCTTCGGTAACGGCCATTACCGCTTCCGCGTCGAGGGAGGCCGGCGTCACCTGCGCGGGATCTCCGCTGGAGCGCGCCGTGACGGCCCGCGTGCGCCGCTCTTCCAGGGGCGCGCCGTCGAGAAAAGCGTAAGGGCGGGCCTGCAACAATTCCTGTGCCAACGGAGAGGGCTCGGAAACGTCGCGCGCCGTGACGCGGCAGGATCCGTTTTCGATGCGGCGCAGCAGGGCTTCCAATCCTTCGATGTCCATGGCTTCATGTAGGCAATCGTCCAAAGTCTGTCGCACCAGCGGGTGATCGGGGATTTCCCGATCGCCCAGGATGTTTTCCGCGCAGGCGATTTGATCGGGGAACACCAAGGCCACGAGGTCCTGGGCGTCGAGCCGTTGCAAAATCGCGGGCACGCGTTTGCCCCCGCGCCGCCGCGCTATGGCCAAAAAGCGCGTGGCGTTCCAGCGCCAGCGCACCTCGAACATGGGGCTGTCGAGCACGGCTTGTTGAAGCAGGCCGCGTACGGTATTGGAATTCAGGTATTGGAACACTTCTTCCAACGGGAAGCTATGCGTGGCTCCCAAGGAGAGGATCAATCCCTCTTCGGTGGCGGCGGCTTGAAGTTCGAAATTGAATTTGCGGCAAAAGCGTTTGCGCAGCGCCAGACCGAAAGCGCGGTTCACCCGGCTGCCATAAGGACAATGCAATACCAAATGCATGTCCCCGCCGCTGTCGAAAAAGCGCTCGGCTACCAACTCCTCTTGTTTTGGCAATGTCCCCAAGGCCAGAAAGCCGGAGGCGAGATGATCGACGATGCCGTTTGCGGCTTCCGGTGTGAACCCGGTTTCCTCGCGCAGCCAAAGCGCCGCGTCGATTTTCCACGGCGCTTCGGGAGCACTGCCTTGTGCGGCGACCATGGTTTGCAGAACTTTCGGGTCGCCGAGGCGAATTTCGAGTTCCCGGCGCAAATCCGAAATGGCGGCGCACAGTTCGGCACTCCGCGACGGCGCTTCGCCCAACCAGAAAGGCAGGGAAGGAGCCTCCCCCTTGGCGTCGGCCACGCGCACGGCGTTTTCCTCCACGCGCAGGATGCGCCAGGTTCCGTTGCCCAGCAGGAATACGTCGCCGGACATGCTTTCGATGGCGAAGTCCTCGTGTACCGTGCCCAGGAATTGATCGCCCGGTTCCAGCCGCACTTCGTAATCGAAGGCGTCGGGAATGGCCCCGCCGTTGAGCAAGGCCGTGAGGCGGGCGCCGGGACGTCCGCGCAGTCGATGGTTCACGGCGTCGAAATGGATATGCGCCCCGCGCCGCCCCCGCCGAGTCGTATAACCTTGCGCCAGGATTTGCACGATTTCCAAGAATCGCTCCGGACTTAGGTTGCGATAGGGATGGGCGCGCCGCAGCACCGCGTACAGCGAGTCGAGGCCCCATTCGCGACAGGCGACCTCGGCCACGATTTGCTGCGCCAGCATGTCCAGCGGCGCCTCGGGGATCCACAGCGCGTCGAGTTCGCCTTGGCGCAAGGCGCGCAGCAAGGCGGCGGCTTCCACCAATTCGTCGCGCGTGAGCGGGAAAAGGCGCGCCTTCGGAATCCCGCCCACATGATGGCGCGAGCGGCCCGCGCGCTGGAGAAAGGCGTTGATGCTTTTCGGCGATCCGATTTGCACGACCAAATCCACCGAGCCGATGTCGATGCCCAGTTCGAGGGAGGAGGTCGCGGCCATAGCGCGCAGCGTTCCCGCCTTCAGCCGCTGTTCCGCGTCATGCCGGCGTTCGCGCGACATGGATCCGTGATGGGCGGCCACGGCGTCGTCACCCAAGGTTTGCCGCAGGCGATGGGCGATGCGCTCAGCCATGCGGCGCGTGCCGGTAAAGATCAAGGTGGTGCGGTGTTCGGCGATCAAGACCAGCAGTCGGGCGTACACTTCCTCCCACACTTCCAATTCCATCACGGCGGAAAGCCCCGAGGAGGGGATTTCGACTTGGAGATCGAAGTCGCGGCGTCGCCCGACGTCGACGATGGAACAGGTTGCGTCCCGATCCCCGACCAGAAAATTCGCCACTAATTCCAGCGGTTTTTGCGTGGCCGAAAGCCCGATGCGTTGCAAGGGTCGTTCGGTAAGCGCCTGCAAACGTTCCAGGGAAAGCGCGAGATGCGCGCCGCGGCGATTCCCCGCCAGGGCATGCACTTCGTCGACGATCACGGTTTCGACGTCCTGGAGCAGGGCGCGGCCCCGCGTGCTGGTCAAAAGGAGAAACAGCGACTCGGGCGTAGTGATGAAAATATGCGGCGGTTGCTTGCGCATGGATTCGCGTTCCGCGGCCGACGTATCCCCGGTGCGCACGGCCAAGGTCACGTCCACCTCGCGCAAATGTTCTTGCAGGGAACGGGCGCGGATTTCCCGCAGCGGCTCTTCCAGATTTTTCTTCACGTCGTGGCTGAGCGCCTTGAGCGGGGAGATGTACAGGACTTGGGTTTTATGGGGCAAACCCTCTTCCAAACCCCGCCGCCACAGGCGGTCGACGGCCCAGAGAAAAGCGGCCAAGGTTTTGCCCGAACCCGTGGGCGCGGCCAGCAACACGTTGCCCCCGGCGGCGATCAACGGCCAGGCCTGGGCTTGCCCTTCGGTGGGGAACTTGAAACGATTCTGAAACCAGGATCGGACGTCCTCGTGAAAGAGGCTCAAGGCGTCCGGGGCGGTGGCGGTTTCCATGGCCGGGTAAAATACTACTCCGCTGTTCGTTTGCGCAGTATATCCTCACCCCCTAACCCCCTCTCCATTCTTAAACGAATGGAGAGGGGGAAGTGAGAAGAATTGTTCAACAAAAAGTTCATTCCCCTCTCCCACTACGGGGGCGGAGACTTACCGCTCTGAAATCCAGAGCGGAATTTCCAGAGCGGTTATGCCCCGGCCGGCCGTTTCCTTATATACTGCTGGCGTGGCCCACGCTTCCCACATCCAGAGCTATTCCGAATACCGGAAATTCCTGGAAGACCGCTATCGCGCCCTGAAGGCAAAGGACCGCCGCTTTTCCCATCGCCATATCAGCCAAAAGGCGGGGGCTCAGTCCTCGGGATGGTTCGCCGACGTGCTGGCAGGTCGGCAAAAACTGAAAACCCGCCATGTCGAACCCCTGGCCGCCGCTTTCATGCTGGACGCGCACGAGCGCGAATTTCTCCGCGTGCTGGTGGACTTGGAGGACGCCGAAACCCCGCATCAGCGGCATGCGGCGTATGAGAAATGGTTCGAGCTCAAGGGCGTAAGGCAAAAAAAGATTTCACGCGCGGGGTTAAAATATTTCGACCGCTGGTATTATCCGGTTTTGCGCGAACTCCTGTCCTTGGAAACGTTCCGGGGGGATTATGCCGCCTTGGCCGCCCAATTCCATCCGCCCATCCGGCCCGGCGAAGCCAGGCAGGCCGTGGAGCTTTTGAAGCGATTGGGATTGTTCCAGCCCGATTCCCATGTGGCTCAGCCGGTATTGGTCAAGGACGCCTCGATCAAAAGCGCGAATTGGAAGCGGCTGCAAAAAGCCTTCATGGCCTTGGCGCCGTCCGCCTTGGATCGCTTCGGCAAGGACGAAAGGGATTTCTCCGCGCTGACTTTGACCTTCTCGCCCGAGGGTTTGAAAAAAGCCGGGGAGGAAATCTCGGCGCTGCGCAAGCGGCTGCTGATCCTGTCCGAAAGGGATCCAAAAAAAGATCGCGTCTATCAATGCCTGTTCCAG
>JBGPFT010000125.1:0-6519 GCA_041483475.1 Fibrobacteria bacterium
CAACACCGTCACCGGCGTCATCACCGGCACGCCCACCTTGGTCTCGGCCGCCGCCAATTACACCGTCACCACCCAAAATTCGGCGGGCTCCACCTCGGTGACGCTGAACATCAGCGTGCTTGCGGCACCCACCGGCCTTTCTTATTCCCAGAACCCCGCGGTGTACCCGGTGAACGCGGCCATTGCGGCCAACAATCCTACCGTGACCGGAACGGTGACAAGCTATTCGGTGAACCCGGCGCTACCGGCCGGCCTTACTCTTAACACCGCCACCGGCGTCATCACCGGCACGCCCACGGCCGCTTCCGCGGCGCAGAACTACACCATCACTGCAGCCAACGTAGCTGGTTCCACCACCGCCACGCTGAGCATCGCTACGCTCATCGCCCCCATGGGCCTTTCCTACTCCGAGGTCACTGTCATCTATAACGTGGGCGTGGCCGTCACTCCCAACACCCCCACGGTGACGGGAACGGTGACAAGCTATGCGGTGACCCCCGCTCTTCCCGCGGGCCTTACCCTCAACACTTCCACGGGCGTCATCACCGGCACGCCCACCTTGGCTTCGGCCGCGGCCAACTACACCGTTACCGCCGGCAATGTGGCTGGCTCCGCCACCTTTATCCTGCGCATCACCGTGCTTTCGGTGCCCACGGGGCTATCCTATTCCCAGAACCCCGTCTCCTACGGGATAGGAGTGCGAATCACTCCTAACGTACCCACGGTCATAGGCACGGTCACACGGTATTACATCGACTCCACCTCCCCCCTGCCGGCGGGCTTGATCCTGGACACCATAACCGGCATCATCTCCGGCACCCCCAGCGTCGAAGCTGCGGCCCGGAACTACACTATCTTCGCCATCAATTCCTCGGGTTCGGCCACCGTCTCCCTCAACCTCGCCGTGCTTTCGCCGCCTTCCAACTTCGCTTATGCCCAGAATCCCGCCCTTTACGGCGTGGGCGTGGCCATCCTGAACAACATCCCAACCATAACCGGTACGGTCACGCGCTTCTCGGTGACCCCTTCCCTGCCTGCGGGACTTCGGTTGGACTCCCTGACCGGCGTCATCTCTGGAACCCCCACCGCCGAGTGGGCGGCTGGTTTCCTCATCACTGCCCAGAACCCCGCCGGGTCGGTCACCGTCAACCTCACCATCACCGTGCTCCCGCCCACCTCCAGCTTCTCTTACTACGACAATCCCGCCGTGTACACGGTGGGCGTGCAAATCACGCCCAACAATCCCATCATCAACGGGACGCCTATCGGTTATTCCATCTCTCCGGCCCTGCCGGCGGGCCTTAGCTTGAGTTCCACCACCGGGATCATCTCCGGCTCACCCACCGCCCAGTCACCGTCACTCAATTACATCGTCACCGCCCAGAACGCTGCCGGACCGGCCACCACCACCACCCTTTCCATTGAGGTGAACGCGCTCTCCTCCACCTTCTCATATCCCCAAAATCCAGCCGTCTACGCCCTGAACGTGGCCATTGCGCAAAACACCCCCATCATTACCGGCACGGTGCAAAGCTTTTCCGTCTCCCCGGCTTTGCCCCAAGGGCTTAGCCTCAACGCCACCACCGGCGTCATCTCCGGCACGCCCACCGCAGCCTTGGCCGCAGCCAATTTCACTGTCACCGGAACCAATGCCAGTGGCCCCTCCACCATCACCCTCAACATTGCCGTGCTTTCTGCGCCCGCGAGCCTTTCCTATGCCCAGAACCCCGTCACCTATCCCCTGAACGCCACCATCACAAGCAATGTTCCTACGGTCACAGGCACGGTCTCAAGCTACTCCGTAGCCACGCCTCTACCCCCAGGGCTTTCGCTCAACACCGCTACCGGCGTTATCTCCGGCACTCCCACCGACACCGCTTCCGCCCGTAACTACATCGTCACCGCCACCAATGTCGCCGGATCCACCACTTTCTCCTTGAACATCAGCGTGCTGGCCCCGCCCACGAGCCTTTCCTACGCTCAAAATTCCGTCGCCTACATGGTGGGAACGGCCATCACGCTGAACGCTCCAACTGTCACCGGTTCCGCCTTGATCTATACCGTGAACATCGCGTTGCCTGCGGGACTTGTCCTCGACTCCGCCACCGGAATCATCTCCGGAACCCCCATTGCCTCCTCTTCGGCCACGGCATACACCATCACTGCCTCCAACATCGCGGGCTCAACACAAACCACTCTCACCATCACCGTCGACATCGCCGGCGCCATCCGCCCCGGTTCGCTCCAGAACGCGCTCACCCTGAAAATAAATGGCATGCCCTACCTCTATTTCCCCTTGCAGCAAAACGCCGGTTGGGCCAAGATCGAGATCCTGGATATAAAAGGAAAGTCGCTTTGGGGGATGTCAGTAAACCTCGCCCAAACAAAGGAAGCAGACTGGTCTTCCGCCCCGTCTTCAGCCGGCCTGCTTCTCGCCCGTATCACTTTCCAGGACCAAAAACACTTCTCCACCCGCTCCTATATCCGGAAAATCCCTCTGTCACGGTAAATCCGAAAGACAGCCGGGAGGGGGTGAAGCTAATGCCCCCGCGCCAACGCCGCCTGGTACACGCGCTCCACGCCTACGGTAAAGGCCGCGTCGCGATAAGATAGGCCGTGTTTCTTCGCCGTCACCGTCACCGATCGCAAGGCGGCGGCCATGAAGCGATCCAGTTCCAATTTGGTTTCCGCGCCTTTCCAGGGCTGCACCTGGATGTTCTGGGCCCATTCGAAATACGACCCGACTACGCCACCGGAATTGGCCAGAATGTCGGGAACGACGATGACGCCCTGGGATTGTAAATACGCGTCCGCCTCGGGAGTGAGCGGCCCGTTGGCGCCTTCGACGATATAGCGGGCTTTGATCCGGCGCATATTGCCCTCGTGAATCACATGCCCCAACGCTGCGGGAATCAACACGTCCGCCTTGAGATCGAAAAGTTTTCCCCCGGCCGAGTCGAAATCGCCAAGGCCGGAATCCCGCAACGATCCGCCCTTGCCCACATGGGCCGCCAAAGCCTCGACGTCGAGACCGCCTTCGCGCACCAGTATTCCGCTCACGTCGGAAACGGCGATTACCTTGGCCCCCAAGCGCGACAAATGCAGGGCGGAAAAGGAACCCACGTTTCCGAAGCCTTGTACGGCCACGGTTTTGCCGGTGAGTTCTTCGCCATGCTCGGTCAGGATTCCGCGCGTGATCATGGCCACACCCAAACCGGTGGCGTCGTTGCGCTCCGGAATGCCGCCGATGTTCACCGGTTTTCCCGTAACCACGGCGGGCGAATAACCGTGGAGCAAGCCGTATGCGTCCATGATCCAACCCATGATTTTCGGGCTGGTGCCCATGTCCGGCGCCGGGATGTCGTGATAGGGGCCGATCACATGCTTGAGGCTGTGGGTGAAGCGGCGGGTCAAGGTCTGGAGTTCGCGCTCCGAAAGCGTTTTCGGATCCACGGTCACTCCGCCCTTGGCGCCTCCGAAGGGGATATTCACCACGGCGCATTTCCAGGTCATAAGGCTGGCCAGCGCCTTCACCTCGTCGAGATCCACCTCGGGGTGATAACGAATGCCCCCCTTGTACGGCCCGCGCACGCCGTTGTGATGCACGCGATAACCCTCGAATACCCGCAGCTCGCCCCGATCGTCCAAAATGGGCAAAGCCACCTTCACTTCGCGCCAGCAGGTGGTCAGCAGCCGCTGATAATTCGCGTCCACGCCCAGCGCCTGGGCGGCGCGCAGCACGCGGGCGTTCACGGCAGAGTAGGGGTTGATTTTAACGGTTATCGCCATCGTTTCCATCCTTCGGTTTATAAAAGGGGCGGAAGGGCCGCGCCCAAGGACTGCACCATCGCCGCAATCATAGCCCGAGCCGCCTTTTCGGATCGGATACGTCGCGTCCTTGACGTATCAGGCCAGAAAGCAGGCGTCCCAGTTGGCGTCGACCGAATTCGTGGTTGCTCGCCTGCACCGGAGTTTGCCCGTTAAGTTCGGGGAGAGGATTTTGGATCCAAGCGTCCCAATCAGCAGGAGAATCGGGGGCCTTCGATTCAATTTCTCCCAACGAAAGCTCCCGCCACCAAGCCAGGAATCTTGATCCATGCTCCCGCCAGGCTTCGCATTGGATATCCGGGCGCAACGCGGCTCCGGATTTCACGCCCAACGCGTCACATATCCCCCGCAACCGGGCTTCCGCCGCGACTTCGTCCAGGCTTTGGGGAAAAACCAGCATGGAAGGGTGAAGGCAAAGGTCGTTCCGATAAGGAAGCAAACGCGCGGCCACATAGGATCCGGGCCTGGGAAGGCTTCCGTCATGCGTTACCCGGGCGATTTTTCCGTTGCCCAGCATGCGCAGGACGCCTTGCCCTTCCTCCTTCTCGATCACGAAATAAATCCACAACGGACATAGGCCCCATTGCCGGAAATCGTTGGCCATGCGAACATTTTTCCCTTCTATGTCGCGCGCGGCCCGGAGAATGGGACGGGCGTCGGAAAATTGCGTTGAATAGTCCCAAAAAAAGTTGGCCACCACGGTCCGACTGTATTCCGGAACGGACATCAGTTTTTGGTGCGAAGCCTCTTCCCCATTCAGACGTTCCCAATAGGCTTGGTAGAGATTGCGCAAGGGGAACAAATACATGTAAAGCTCGTGCAGGGCATGCCGGAACCCCGCCCAAGCCCGCGTGGCCCCGAATTCCGGCGGTTCCAATGCGGCAAACCTGCCGCAGCAATTCAAGTAGGGTTCCGTGTTGCCGCAAACGCAGGAATCCTTGAGCCGGCTCGAATCCATGGGTTTGGGATAAGATAGCAGGGCACCCTCACCCCCACCCCCCTCTCCCACAGTAGTGGGAGAGGGGGGTGGGAAATCGGAACCTATTTCCATACCCTTGGATTATCTTAGCTGAAGGTTCAGAAAGGATGGCCATGTTCCGAAAAAAAGGCCTGGGAAAGTGTGCCGCCTTGGGGATGGCGGTTTTGTTCCCTCTTCCAGCCGAAGCCCTGACGGTGACCGTCAACGATTTCCAGGCCGGCTCCTTCACCAGCGCCGGGGGGCAGCAAATCATGTATCGCCTGTTCGTTCCAAAGAATTACAACCCAGCCACAGCTTACCCCATCATGCTGACCTTGCACGGAGCGGGAGAGCGCGGGACCAACAACTCCTCGCAACTCATGTATCCCTTCAGCATAATGTGGGGTGACGACTCCGTGCAATCGCCCCATCCCTGTTTCGTGCTCTCGCCCCAATGCCCCAACAACAGCACTTACGGATGGGTGAACACGCCCTGGGGCAACGCCACCTACAATTACTCCGCCGTCCCCATCAGCGCCGACTTGCAGGCGGTGGTGGAATTGCTGGACAGCGTCAGCCGTCAATACCGCATTGACACCTTGCGGGAATACGTGAGCGGGATGTCCATGGGAGGTTATGCATCTTGGTATTTGGCCATGCGTTTCCCGACGCGTTTCGCCGCCGTGGTTCCGGTTTGCGGGGCGGGAGATACGGCCCGGGCCGCTTCCATCCGCAATGTCCCCGTTTGGGCCTTTCATGCCGCGGATGATCCCACGGTTCCGGTGCGGGGATCCCGCGATATGATCGCGGCAATGCAAAGAGCCGGGGGGACTCCGGTGTACACTGAATATCCCGCCAGCATGGGAATCGGGCACAGTTCCTGGATTCCAGCCGCCCAGAATCCCGCCTTAGTGCCTTGGGTGTTCGGCCAGGCGCGCACTCCCGTGCCGATATTTTGGATTTCCTCCCGCACCAGAAGGGATCTGAGTTTTCACCAGTATTTCCTGCGGATCGACGGGTTGGGGCGCGTGGGCGGGGAATTTCCGGCTTTGAATATTTTTCCATAAACTCGATAAATCCCAAATTTTCTCCGACTCATGCGCATCGGCATTTTCGATTCCGGTTTCGGCGGCCTTACCGTTTACGGCAAGCTGCGCGAACGGATGTCGCGCTACGACTATCTCTACCTGGGCGACAATGCCCGCACACCCTACGGCAACCGCTCCTTTGAGGCCGTGCTCAAATTCACCGTCGAGGGAGTGGAGCATCTGTTCCGGCAGGGATGCCTGCTCGTCGTCATCGCCTGCAACACGGCCTCCGCCAAGGCGCTGCGAACCCTCCAACAACGCCTGCTGCCGGAAAAATACCCGGATCGCCGGGTGCTGGGCATCATCCGTCCGTCGGCCGAGGCCCTGGCGCGATGCCCGGCGGGAAGCCGCGTGGCTCTGTGGGCCACCGAAGGCACGGTGCAATCGCAAAGCTATGCGATCGAACTTGCCAAACTGGCTCCGAAACTGGCGCTGACCCAGGTGGCCTGTCCCCTGCTTGTCCCCTTGGTGGAGGCGGGCGAACTTTCCGGGGCGGGAACGGATCATTTTCTGACGAAATATTGGGCGGAAACATCGGCCGCCGGCTGCGTGGACACGCTGTTGCTGGCCTGCACCCATTACCCGCTGCTGCTCCCCGCCATTCGGCGCCTGCTTCCCCCGGAAACCGAAATCCTGGTGCAGGCC
>JBGPFT010000126.1:0-6510 GCA_041483475.1 Fibrobacteria bacterium
ACACCCTCGTCCACGGCCCGCCGTATTTCCGCGAGCACTTCATCGATGGGACGGCTGCGCTCCGGTCCCCTCACCTTGGGGACGATGCAATAGGCACATTGCTTGTCGCAGCCTCGCGACACGGCGATGTGGCAGGATACGGATCCATCGAGCCGGGCCATGAGGCCGGGATAGTTTTCGAAATCGTCCTGTTCCGTCCAAACCTTTTTCGGATCGGCGTCTTCGGAAAAAAGGATCCCTTCCAGTTCGCCGTAATTATCCGGCCCCACCACATAATCCACGTGTTCCAGCGCTTCCGGGATTTTTTCCCCATGGTTCTGGGCCATGCATCCGATCACGGCGATGCGGATGTTGGGCTTCCGGCGTTTGTAATGGCGCATGCTGGCGATGCGGGCATAGGCTCGGTCTTCGGCCCCGCCGCGTATGCTGCAGGTGTTGACGATGAGCAGGTCGGCCTGGGCCGGATCTTCGGTGATGGCGAGTCCACGGCGATCCAACATGGATCCGACCATATTCGAATCGTAATCGTTCATCTGGCACCCGAAGGTGGCCAGGAAGTATTTTCCGGCAGCAACCACCGCGCTCACGAAGTTCCCCCCCCCATTTTTGCAAGGGCGGCGGGGATTTGGTCGAGATGATGGACGGAAAAATCCGGTTTTGCGGCTTGCAGGATTTCCGGTTTTCCAATGCCCCCCAAAAAAGCGATGAAGGCGCAGCCCGCGGCCCGAGCGACGTGCAAATCCTGTAGGCTGTCTCCGATCATCACGGCTTGCTCCGGGCCCACTTCCAGGGCCGATAAAATATACCCCAATCCCTTGGGGTCGGGTTTCCGTCCATGCGGCCCGTCGCCCCCGATGACCAGGTCGAAATGGCGCCGAATCCCGAGGCCTTCGAGGATGCGCAATGCGGGGGACAAGGGTTTGTTGGTAAGCACGGCTTTGCGGTATCCGGGCATCCGTTCCAAAAGCAAAACAGCTCCGGAATACGGATGGGTATGCACCAGGCAGTTCCGGCCGTAATAATCGAGGAAGGACGCTAGAATTCCGGACAGCCCGTCGCGGATGTCTTTCTCTCCGCATTCTGCCGCGCGTAGCGATCGCAGCAGCAATTGATCCGCGCCGTCGCCTACATAGGACATCACCTGTTCCATGGGCAGCGCGGTTTTCCCCAGGGTGGAAAGCGTGGCGTTCACGGCTTGGGCGAGGTCCATGCGCGTGTCGGCCAAGGTACCGTCGAGATCGAAAACGAGTAGCTTTAGGCGGCGGGTTCGCATTTCCAAAAAGTAACCGCCCCGCGCCATGTGGATGAAAAATTCAAATCCTCGTACCCTCGTTTCGATGCACGATATATGGCCGGGAAATCTCGACCAGGTTGATCGCGATTTGGGCTGGCTGCGGGAACGGGGTGTCACATCCCCTGCGCTTTTCGTAGTCCCCTTGTACCACGGCCAACGCCCCATTGATAAAGAACCGGCATTTTTGGATTGGCTGCGCGAACGAAAGACGAAGGGCGCGGAGATTTTCATGCATGGGTTCCGGCACTTAAGGCCGGAATCGCTGGGCGAGCCGGTGAAGCGCAGCCGGTTCGGCAAATGGATCAATGGCCGGGTTCGGAACGAAGGCGAGTTTGCGGGGCTGGAGGAGGAAGTGGCAAGGGTGTTATTCCAAAAGGGATTCGAGATCTTTGCCAAAAGTTCGTTGGAGCCGACAGGGTTTGCCATGCCCACTTGGTGGGGCCGCATCTCGCGAAATTTTTCCTGGCCCCCCTTTTGCCGCTTTTTCGACGGCCGTTTTTATGTAGGGGACCGGATCACCGGATTATACCTATGGGCTCCGGCGCTTACCTTCGGCAGCAATGCAGTGTGTAAGCCTTTTGTCTATGGAGGCGCAATTTGGGTGGCTTATTTGCACCGGACTCAGGTGGTACGGATCGCCGTGCACCCGGGGGATTTGGAGCATGAAGACGTACGCCAAACCGCGGAGAAGATTTTGGCGGGGCGGAAAGCTGCGTCCTATTCGGAAGTTTTAGGATAAATTCGCGGGTTTACGGTTTAATAATTATAGGGCCTATGTCGATTTTCTAGGAGAATCTGTGGAAAAACTACAACCATTCTGCTTGGGGCCGGATTACTGATCTGTTAAGGTAAATATCGTCAGCCCGGGAGGAATCCTATGAGCGAGCCTCAATTTCACCGCAGTGCAAAATCGAACCTCGGAAACAAAATTCTTTCGACGGTTTTTTTATTGTCGCTAGCGGGGGCACAAGCTCAGACTTATCCGGACATCGCGGGGAAAGTCGTTTTCGGATACCAGGGCTGGTTCGCCTGTCCCGGCGGAGCGGGGTTCGGAAGCAACTGGACGCATTGGAGCAACGGCGCCCCCACGGGCACCAACATGCAAATCGACTTCTATCCCGACGTGACGGAGTTTCCCGCGTCCCAGCTTTGCTTAACCAGCATGACAATTCAGGGACAACCCGCCTACCTGTATTCCCCCCAAACCGCCGCCATCGTCGATCGCCATTTCCAATGGATGCAGACGTACGGACTTGATGGTGTGCTGCTACAACGATTTTTGGCCGATATTCCGGGGAAGATATCCACCGGCGACACGGTGCTCAAGAATGTAAAGAATGGGGCGAATAACCATGGACGTGGTTTTGCCATCGAGTACGATATTTCCGGCGTCGCGGCCAACAATATTCTCTCGCAGATTCAAACGGACTGGATCTACTTGGTGGATCAAATGAGGGTAACTACACAACCCAGCTATTTTCATCATAACGGGCTTCCGGTGGTGGCGATTTGGGGATTCGGAATTAATGACGGCGCCCATACGGCCACTCCCGCCATCACCCAAAGCATTATTCAGTGGTTTCATCGGGGAGCTGCGCCCCAATACCGCGCGGTCTTTCTTGGAGGCGTAGCTTCCTGGTGGCGCAGCTTGACCAACGATGCCTATACGGATCCGGCCTGGAACGCGGTTTACGACAGCATGGATATCGTTCAGCCCTGGAATGTGGGCCGTTATAACAGCATCGCCACGGCCGATAATTGGCTCACCATCAACATGACGCCGGATAACACGCGCACCCAATCCGTGGGCCATGCCTATCAACCCGTAATTTTCCCGGGGTTTTCGTGGCATAACCTGACGGGAACGGGAGCGTTGAATCAAATCCCCCGCCTCAGCGGCCGGTTCGTTTGGGAGCAGGCGATCAATGCCAAGAGATCGGGAGCCCCCATGTTGAAAATCGCCATGTTCGACGAGGTCAATGAAGGCACCGCCATGTTCAAGGCCGCTCCGCGCCGCCGGAATGCCCCGGATCAAGGCACTTGGGTCACCTTTGATGCCGATGGCGATACCACCATGGCATCGGATTGGTATTTGCGGATGGGCGGAGTCATAACCCAGATGTTCCACGGGAACATTCCCATCACCGCCGCCATTCCCATACGGCCCACCGATCCCTTTGTGGGTGTCGAAGCGAGGACACTAAGAAACTCCGCTCCCGGGCTGAGCCTGTCCCGAACCGGCGGTGGGATTCTATTCACGGGGGCGGATCCCGGAGGGGAAATCCGGATTGTCGATCTCCAAGGTCGCCAGGTCCGGAAATTGCGTTCAGGTTTCAACGGCGCGCTTTGGGACGGCATGGATGAAAGTGGCCGCCGCCTTCCTCAAGGCGTTTACTACGCCCAACTCGCGGGAAAATCCGGGGATCGTTTTTCAATCGGAACCTTGCCCTTCGCCTGGATGGGCAAATAAAGCGCGGCGTGGAAATCAGCGGAACAACAACGGTGCGACCTCATTCAGGTGATGCCGCCACACCGTCCACTCATGACGCCCCTCGGTCAGCTTGAAGGTGTGCCCGATGCTGCGCTTTGTGAGCATCTCGTCGAAGGCCCGATCCCCGGGGCCTGTGAGCATGTCGTCTTTCCCGACGCCCACCCAGAATAATTTGAAGTGCTCGTTTGCCGCCGGGTCGCTGAAGAATTTCGCATATACCTGATCCACCTTACCGTTCGCTGCCGGACTCATCGCCACGACGTACTGGAATAATTCGGGGCGGTTGAAGGCCAAGTTCAGCATTTGCCCGCCGCCCATGGAAAGTCCCGCAATCGCCCGATGATCCGGCGCCTTCGAAACCTTGAAGTTTTTTTCGACCCGGGGCATGATTTCCTCGAGGAGATCCTTCGCGAATGGGGAGAGTCCGCCGGAGCCATCGCCGGAATACATGGCCGTGAGAACGCCGTCGAGCGGACCGCCGAAAGCCTTCGCGATGGGGTCGGGCACCGCCTTGGCCGGCCCCGTCCAGAAACTTTGGATGGTGTGGCCCAGCGGCATGACCACCACCATCGGCTTGGCTTTGCCCTCCGCGATCAAATTGTCGAGGATGAGATTCACCCGTCCGATCAGCGTCCAACCAGACTCGACATCGCCCGCGCCGTGCAGCAGATAAAGCACCGGATAATCTTCCCCTTGTTCATACCCGGGTGGGGTGTACACCCACATTGTACGCGTAAGCCCCAGGACTTTAGATGTATACGGACGTATACGCACTTCGCCGTGCGGCACCGGCCGGGCATCGTAGAATTGGGGCCCTTCGCCGGGAATTTCCGCGACGCTGACGGCCCCGAACATGCCGTAACCGAGCTTGGTGTTCGTATTGCGCGGATCGAGGGCGATGGTGCCGTCGACATTGAAGGCATAGGTGTAAATATCGGGAGCCAAGGGGCCGAGGGTGATGCTCCATAAGCCGGAGGTGTCCTTTGTCATCGGATGGTTTTTACCGTCGAGTTCCCCCGCCGCCGTCACCTGTTTCGCATCGGGTGCGAAGTATCGCAAGGTCAAGGAGCGATCGGTACCGATTTCGGGAGAAACCCATGCAGGGCCGCTGCCCATTGCGATTGCCGTCGTGAAGGCCGCTGTCAATCCGCTTGTCCATTCCGTCATCATGAGCAATCCCTCCCATGCCGAAGTTTCCGCAGGTATCAGGTAGAAAATGGCATAAGATCCCCGATCTGGGGCGTCGTCCTTCCGTTCTACCTTTCCTCGCCATGACCGGCGCCGAACTGCATGCCAAGCTGCGCGAAGTCAAAATCAACGGGGCCGCCTGCGCCTATACCCCGGAAAAATGCGAGACCTTGATCCCGCTGATCAACGCCATCAACGCCTTGAAAAAGGACAGGAATGCCGTGATCCTGGCACATTCCTACGTGGCCCCGGAAATTCTTTACGGCGTGGCGGATTTCACCGGCGATTCCTATGGCTTGGCCAAGGACGCCACCCGGACCCGGGCCGGGACCATCGTATTCGCTTCCGTCCGCTTCATGGGGGAGACGGCCAAGATTTTGAATCCGGAAAAGAGGGTTTTGATCCCCGGAACCGAAACCGGTTGCACCTTGGCCGACGCGGTGGCCGGTGAGGATGTGCGTCGGCTGCGGAAGGAATTTCCGGATCACACCTTCGTCTGCTATATCAACACCACGGCCGACGTGAAGGCCGAATGCGACGTGTGCGTGACGTCCTCCAACGTCTATGACATCGTGGCCGCCATTCCCAATCAACGGATCTTTTTCCTGCCCGACAAATTGATGGGCAAAAATCTCCGGGAGGAAATGGTGCGGCGCGGTCTGAAAAAAAGCATCGAGGTTTATGACGGCGTCTGCTATGTGCACGAGCAATACGACCCGGAAATGGTGCGCTTCCTGCGCGTGAAATTTCCGGGGGTGAAGGTGTTGAGTCATCCCGAATGTAGCCCCGGCGTATTGCGCGCCTCCGATTACGTGGGCAGCACCAGCCAGATGATGGACTACGTGGGTAAGTCCAAGGATGAAAAATTCGCCATGCTCACCGAATGCGGCTTGGCCTCACGCTTGATGGTCGAATACCCGGATAAGCAATTCGTCGGGTCCTGCACTTTGTGCCGATACATGAAGTCCAATAGCCTCGAAGGCATCCTGCGCGTGTTGTTGAAACCCCGGCCGGAGGATGAAATCATCCTGTCCCAGGACGTGATGGATCGCGCCCGGCATTGCATCGACGCCATGTTTACCTACGCCGAGGGCAAGACTCCGGCCGCCACCTTGGGGTGAGGATGAACAAAGCGGCTCCCGGCATCGCCATCGGGGTTGTTTCGGCAACGGCCTTCGGGGCTTTGATTTATCTACTCTACGTCCACACCGCTTCCGCGGGCGCCGGCCGACTGGATTTCCTTCCCGCCATGAATGCGGTTTGCAATGCCGCGGCCGCCGTGTTGAGCCTGCGCGGCCTATTTTTCATCCATCGCGGGAACGAGGAAAAACACCGACATAGCATGTTGGGCGCTTTTGCCGCCTCGACTTTGTTCCTGGTCGGATATGTCACCTATCATTTTTTCCACGGCGACTCGAAATTCCCGGGGCAGGGGTGGATAAGGCCGTTGTATTTCTCCATCCTTATTTCCCATGTCTTTCTTTCCGCCGTGGCTTTGCCCATGGTACTCACGACTTTTTATCTGGCATTGACGAAG
>JBGPFT010000127.1:0-6504 GCA_041483475.1 Fibrobacteria bacterium
CGGCGGCGCGCCGAAGCTCGGGAACGAAACCCGTGCCGCGGGACGCGTGATGCCGCAACACGAGGATGGCCGCTGAAGGATGCTTCTTGTCCTCCAGCACCTTCGCCAAGCGCGTCAACCCGGCGGCGTCCATGAGGGAAAGATTGGGCATCAGGTACGGCAAGGCGGTTTCCAATTTTCCATTCTCCAGCCACAGCAAGCCGATGCGGAGAATGGGATCCGCCGAACTTTTCGAAAGTTTGATGGCCTCGTCGAAATAACCCTTGGCCAAATCGTCCTGGTTTGTCTTCAGCGCCAATTGGCCGAGACCTACCCAATGGGAGGGATTCTCGGGCTCCTGCTGGACCAGATTCTGAAGTGAATCCTCCGGATCGCCGCCCCGAACCATGGAGGAAGGGCCTTCGATGGCACCGAACGCTCCGCCCAGGAGCACCAAAACCAACGCCCCCAATCCGCCCGGGATTAAGCTTGCCTTGCCCATACGACCTCTAAAAATATAGCACCCCGGATCCCCGAAAGCTCTCGAAAAAAGCCGCTTTTCGGGGTGGTTTTCGGGGAGGAAGGTAAAACCTCCGATAACTCCAAGGAATTCAAAGCCTTATTCCGCGTAATTCTCCGGAAACAGGATGCGCTCGACGCATTCGATGAGAATATGCAATGCCGCCATATGCACTTCCTGCACCCGTTCCGTGTTTCCCGAACGCACCCAAAGTTCCTCGTCGCCTTTACCGCGCAAGGCTCCGCCGCCTTTGCCGAGCAACAGGTACACCTTCATTCCCAGGCGACGCGCCGTTTCCACGGCGCGGATGACGTTGGCGGAATTGCCGCTGGTGGATATGGCCACCAAAACGTCCCCGGATTTTCCATAGGCCTCGACTCCGCGGGCGAACACCTGTTCGAAACCGTAATCGTTGGCCACGCAGGTGAGATGCGAACTTTCCAAAAGCGGAATCACCGGTAAGGCCGCCCGATCTTTTCGGAAACGCCCGGTGAATTCCTCGGCAAAATGCAAGGCGTCGCAGGCCGAACCGCCGTTGCCGCAGGCCAGGACCTTTCCCCCGCTGCGAAAGCATCCGGCCAGCCCCTCGGCCATGCGCCGAATTCTCGGGGTGTTTTCCGCGTCGGCGATAAAATTCCCCAACGCGTTTTGAGCCTCCGCCAGCGCCGCTTCGACGATTCGATTCAACTCCATGCCCGGTAAATTTAATTCGCGACGGATGCGGTAACGACTCCCCGGCAAGCGCTTTTTTCTAGCTTGGAATCCGGTCAGATTCGCTTTTTTTTATTGGGAACGAAAGCAACCGGAAGTTTTCCCATGCCTATCGCCAAAGCTCAAATCAAGCCATTCCGCAAAATCATGGTGGCCAACCGGGGCGAAATCGCCATCCGGGTATTCCGGGCCGCCACGGAACTCGGCATAGGGACCGTGGCCGTCTATTCCCAGGAAGACCGCCTCAATCTCCATCGCTACAAGGCTGACGAAGCCTACCTCATCGGCCAGGGAAAAAGCCCCGTGTCCGCCTATCTCGGCATCGAGGAGATCATCGAATTGGCCCTGGACAAGGGCGTGGACGCCATTCATCCCGGTTACGGCTTCCTTTCGGAGAACCCCGATTTCGCCCGGGCCTGCGAGAAAGCCGGTATTGCCTTCATCGGTCCCTCCTCCCGGGTTTTGGAGGCCATGGGGGATAAAGTCGCAGCCCGGGCCATCGCAGAAAAGGCGGGGGTGCCCGTCATCCCCGGAACCCGCGACCCGGTGGAAACCGAACAGGACGCAATAAAATTCGCCCAGGAACACGGATACCCCCTTATCATCAAAGCCGCCATGGGCGGGGGAGGACGGGGCATGAGCATCGTCCGCGACGGCAAGGAATTGGCGACGGCCCTAGCCCGCTCACGAGCCGAGGCCGAGGCCGCTTTCGGAAATCCCAAGATCTTCATCGAGCGTTATCTGGAAGGACCTCGTCATATCGAAGTGCAAGTTCTCGGGGATCAATACGGCAACCGAGTGCATCTGTTTGAACGCGACTGTTCCATCCAACGCCGCCATCAGAAAGTGGTCGAAATCGCCCCGTCCCGCCATCTCTCAGAGGAGCAGCGCGAGGCCTTGTATCGGGACGCTTTGGCCATCGCCAAGGAAGTCGACTACATCAACGCGGGCACGGTGGAATTCCTGGTAGCCCCCGATGGTCGTCATTATTTCATCGAAGTGAATCCCCGCATCCAGGTGGAACATACCGTCACCGAGGTGATCACGGGCCGCGATTTGGTGCAATGCCAGATCCGGGTGGCCGAAGGATACCCGCTGGGCCACGACGCCATTCGCATCACCGGCCAAAGCAAGATCAAGAAAAGCGGCTATTGTATACAGCTTCGCCTCACCGCGGAAGACCCGTCCAATAATTTCGCCCCGGATCACGGCCGCCTTACGGCTTTCCGCGCCAGCGAGGGCTTCGGCATACGCCTGGACGCCGGTAACGGTTTCGACGGCGCCGTGATCTCGCCGCATTACGACTCCCTGCTCATCAAGGTATGCGCTTGGTCCCTCGATTTCGATCAGGCCGCGAAGAAAGCTTTACGCTCCATCCGAGAGTTCCGCATCCGCGGGGTAAAGACCAATATTCCCTTCCTGGAAAACCTGCTGCGGCATCCCCTGTTCCTGGCCGGGAAATGCGACACGGGTTTCATCGAAAATCATCCCGAGCTGTTCGACTTCAAGCCGCGCCTGGATCGGGCCAACAAATTGCTCGGCTATCTCTCCCATGTGGCGGTGAACGGATTTCCCGACATCCCCAGGGGATTCAAGGCCGTGCGCATGGAACCCGCCCGCATCCCTGCCTGCCTCAAAGCCCCTCCCCTGCCCTCGCCCGCTTTTCGCGTGTTTCACGAACACGGCGCGGAAGGCTTGGCCAAATGGGTGTTGGGACAGAAAGCCCTTTTGCTCACCGACACCACCTTCCGCGACGCGCATCAAAGCCTTTTGGCCACGCGCATGCGCAGCCACGATCTGTTCCGCATCGCCCATGCCACGGGGCATCTGGCCCAAGGGCTGTTCTCCATGGAGATGTGGGGCGGCGCCACTTTCGACACGGCCCTGCGCTTTTTGCACGAGGACCCTTGGGAGCGTCTGCGGCGCCTGCGCAAGTTCATGCCCGGAACCTTGATGCAAATGCTTTTGCGCTCGGGGAATACGGTCGGGTACACCAATTATCCGGACAATGTGGTCAACCGCTTCATCGAAGCCTCAGCGAAAAACGGAATCGACCTGTTCCGCATCTTCGACTGCCTGAACTGGGTGGAGGGGCTCAAGCCCTGCATCGACGCGGTGCGGAAAACCGGAAAGATTGCGGAAGCCGCCATCTGTTATACGGGCGACATCACCGACGGCAAGCGGGTCAAATACACCTTGTCCTATTACCTGAACCTGGCAAAGGAGTTGGAGCGCGCCGGAACTCATATTCTCGGCATCAAGGACATGGCCGGCTTGCTCAAACCCGAGGCCGCGCGCATCCTGGTCACCGAATTGAAAAACGCGGTGTCCATCCCCATTCATTTGCATACCCATGACACCTCGGGCAACCAGGTGGCGGCCTTGCTCGAAGCCTCCAAAGCCGGAGTGGACATCGCCGACGTCGCCATCAGCTCCATGTCGGGGACTACCTCGCAACCCTCGTTGAACGCCTTAGTATGCGCCCTCAAAGGTGGCGATCGCGACACGGGCCTGGATGAAATCGCCCTGCAGCGCTTGGCCGATTATTGGGAATCGGCCCGCGAACCTTATGCCCCCTTCGAATGCGGGCTCAAGGCCGGAACAGCCGACGTGTACCGGCACGAAATGCCCGGCGGTCAGTATTCCAACTTCCGGGCGCAGGCCGTTTCGCTGGGCCTCGGCGATCGCTGGGAGGAAGTCAAGAACGCTTATCGCCAAGTGAATGATTTGTGCGGTGACATCATCAAGGTCACGCCTTCCTCCAAGGCCGTGGGCGACATGGCCCTGTTCATGGTGCAGAATAATCTCACTTCCGAGGACGTCGTGGCCCGCGGGCGCGAACTCAGCTTTCCCGAATCCTTCGTGCAGATGATGAAAGGCATGATGGGCCAGCCCCCGGGCGGATGGCCGCCGGAGCTGCAAAAGGCGGTACTCAAGGGCGAAGCGCCCATCACCCAGCGCCCCGGGGAGCTTTTACCGGCCTTCGATTTCGAAGCGGCGCGAAGCCTTTTGCAAACCCGCTTTCGCCGCCCTTTTTCAGATGAGGATTTGCTCAGTTATGCATTGTATCCCAAGGTGTTCCAGGAATACGCCGAGTTCGCGCGGGAATACGGCGACGTGTCGGTGCTGGACTCCGGCTTTTTCTTCTATGGCCTGGAAACGGGCAAGGAATCCAACATCACCATCGAGGAGGGCAAGACCCTCATCGTCAAGCTTTTGGCCCTGGGGGAATTGCAGCCCGACGGCACGCGCGCCATCTTCTACGAATTGAACGGCCGCCGCCGCATGGCCATGGTACACGACCATTCCTCCGGCATCAAGATCAAGAAGCGCGACAAGGCCGACGCCGCCAATCCCGATCAACTCGGCGCCCCCATGGCGGGCAAGGTGGCGGAATTATCCGTCGCCGCGGGCGATCACGTCGTGGCCGGCCAAAAACTCCTGACCACCGAAGCCATGAAAATGCTCAACGTCATCCAGGCCCCCCGCGCCGGAATCGTGGCCAAAGTGTTGGTGCAAAAGGGCGACGATTTGCTGGCCGGGGATTTGATCTGCGAGATCAAGGCGGGGTAAACAACCGCGATTTCAAGGCCGGGTTTTTGTCTCCAACTTTTTCCGGATCTTCACAACGCGCGCGCGGTCGATTTCGGGGATCGATCGGCCGGTGACGTCGAATTTTCGGACGGCGACATTGCGTTTTTTATTCAAGACGGGAGGGCGCAGAAAGGTGGTGCCGGGCATGACCAAAATCGTATCGTCGGCGGTGTCCCGCGAGTCGCGCGGGTGTACCCAACGGGCAATCAGGGAGTCGCCGGAATAGGAAGGCTCAAGCACCCCATTGCCCGCGGTAGCCGACAGGGACATCCGCATGGGCAAGGGAACAAGGGAAAAAACCGTGGAATCGATAAAGGAATTGGATTGCGATAAAACCAAATTCTCGGCGTCAGCCGCGGGCCGGTGGGTGGAGTTGCTCGAAACCAAATCGGCATAATCGCTGTCCGAAGCCGAAGAGCGCAGCCGCAAGCGGACGTTGAGCGAATCCGCCCCGGTGAAAAACGCGGGTCTGACTCCGGCAACGGTTTGCCATTGGATGCGGGACGGGGCATAGCAGCGCGTCGCGAAGGTGGTGTTAGCGATATTTTGATTGCCGACGGCGGCGGGGCCGATGGCGCTGAGGTTGAAATTCGTGGTATCACGGGTCGTGTCCAGGATTCCCGCACTGTCCCTTTCATAGGCGGCGATGATGCGCATGGAGTTCGCAACTCCGGCTCGCAAGCCGATGATGCTGTCCAATGGCATGCGCCAAGTCGTGCTGTTGATGGGGATCGGAACAGCGACGCTGGTTTGGGGGATAAGAGAGTTGGAAACGGTCATGGCCAGGGGCCGGTATTGGATCAGGACGATGTTGAGTATCCTGCTGATCAATGAGATTGTTCCCGAAATCAGGCTATCGGGACGGTTGGGAGGGATAATGAAAAATTGCCCGCCGGTGAGTTGGGATAATTCGCGGAGCCTTCCGCTGCCGACAGTATCATTGCCCATGAAGATTCCATATACGGGCGGCATGGCGCCCGCCGGCATCGGAGGTGATCGATAATTGTTGATCAACGCGCTCAGATAGTTGGTGGTATTGTTCGCGGCGGGCGTTCCGGTGGTATCGGTGGGCCGCCCGTCGGAAAGGAAAATGACCGCCTTGGACCTGCCCGCGGCTTGGGAAGTGATGGCGGGATCCAACAACCAGCTTTTGCTGCTGTCCAGGGGTATCCGGTAAATCGTGCCCCCGCCCGCAACCGAATTGATGCGGCCCTGAAGCGTGGTGAGATTGGCTGGGCTCAGCACCAGCGGGCGCTGTGAATTTCCCACCGTGGTCTGGAAGGACATGAGGCCCGCCGTGGACTGCGGCGCCATCGCAGCTTGATTCATGATGGCGAGACGATAAGCGCGGCCACGGGCGTTATAAGGATCGCCTGACCAACTGGTGCATCCGGTGTTCGAGGTAAGCCGTGGCATAGTAACCGGGGCAGTCGCCAAACCGGCGGCATTCCACTGTTGAATCGTGACCGTGCCGCTGGTGGCGGTGGAGGCGCATCCGGTAGTGCTTTGATAAAAGACAGTATCGAAGGGGGCGACGGGGTTTATCCAGGCGCCTCCCCCCAAGCCCATGCTTCCGGAATTGTCGTAGACATACACGATGTCGGCGGAGCCTCCCGGATCACCCAGATTCAGGCAAAGGGAAAAGCCGTCGTTCTCCAGGCGCGTAACGTTGGACGGCAAGAGGATGGTCTTATTCTTCA
>JBGPFT010000128.1:0-6482 GCA_041483475.1 Fibrobacteria bacterium
CCTCGGCGGATTATGCCGCTTTGCAATCTTTTTTCGCCCAGAACCCAAACTACCTCCCCGCGGAAAGCGCGGAAATGCAACCCGTTCCCAATTCAAGCATCGATGCTGTGGTTTTCAGAGAAGCGGATAGCGTCCGATTCCTTTTGGGAAACACGGTATGCCTTACCACCGGCTCCCCTCCCTATCCATGTTTTTTTTCGGTCTCAAGCTCCTTGACGCAACCGGTGGACAGCATTTTTGCGAATCTCCCAATGCAAAAAATGGCTCGGGTATTTTTGGGCGCTGCAACCGCTAATCCCCGCCCGCTCTACTTCATCGTAGTCCAGCGCAGAAACCTGTTGTTGTACACCTATATACCACCAAGCACTTATGCCATCCCAATTTTGCAAAGAGTGGACACAATTCAATTGCCCACCCCCATGTACGGATTTGTTCTGGGCATCGACACTATTTTCCAAATGGGAAACTCCTATCCGGCGCTATTCAATATCAGATTGTATGGAAAATGGGGAATGTGGGGTAACAGTTTCATCTCTTCCCCGTATCATGCGGTTTCTCCTGTCTTTAATATGAACGGCCCATTGCACATCAGCGCCGTGGGGGAAGGGTTTTTCGGAACCTTGGACGGCCAAATCGTGGATTTTGCGCGTGGTTTGGCCAATCCCATCAAAGTCGCCGATCAGCCCATACTCGCCATCAATCGCTTCGGTGCGGTGGGCGATTCGGGACTGGCCGTTTTGCACGATGGAGGGAATTGGCGAACTTTTAGGCTTGGCACCAACAGTTTTCGCACATTCAGCAGTTTCTACGGTCCCCGAGGCACCTACGGCCACCTATGCGATAACCGATTCCAATGCGCCGATTATTGGCTCAAAAACGATTCGACGGTATGGACATATGATCCCGCGACTTGGATTAACGCCAATACGCCGGCACCCATCGGAAGTGACTCCACCAATTACCTGAATCCAGGCGGGGATACTCTCGATTTCGTCCTCTACGACACAGAGCGTAATTTCAACAAACCCGCAATGACCCTGCTCCCCCAGATTGGCCCAGCACGAAGCTTGGATTCAACCCTGTTTGGAAATTTCGTTTTAGGATGCGAAGGCGGTCGAGGAACCTGCTTCCCCACCGATGCGTACGCGAATGCGATTATGATTTTCACGATACGGGCTGATCCGGATTCCATTACCCTCCACACCTTGCTGAAGCGCTCGGGCGTCGTCATCGATACCCAGAACACGGCCACCTGGTCTCCCGGCGACACTCTAAGCATGAAGTTTTCCAACGCAACTTACACCCTGATCAATTCTGCCCCCGTCGCCATCCCTTCTTCAGGAAAAACCAAGGCTGCGTTCCAAATCCGCGTCATCAACGGCGAAGTGCAATGGCATTCAGGCCAAGCCGTTTCCGTAAATTGGGTTCTTAAAGACTTGCGCGGTCGTCCTGTGCTTCAAGGCCGGGAAAATTCCGCCGCCGGAAGCGTCCGACCGGCGCATCTCGCGAACGGGGTTTACGGACTGATCTTTAAGGAAGCCTCGTCGCAGCGCATAATGTGGCAAGGTCGCATCGTACTGCCTTAAGGTGGCGAGGCAGAGTCGGTTAGTCCTAAAATTTGTCGCTATTCTCCTAAGGTCATCGGCAACCGGGGAGTTTAGAATTGCCAAATGATTTTAATACCGCAATCTCGTAAGGAAATAAAAAGCGCCTGACGCGATATTTTTACATAACCCGGCGAATATTGAATCCAGCGGCAGGAGGATGAATATGGCGCAGATGAGTATGAAGCGTGTGAGCCGATTCGTTCTTTTGATGGCCATGGTCTTGGCGTCATTCCTTTCGTCCCGTCTTTCCGCCCAAACCTTCACCCCCATTTTCAACGGCGTCAACCTCCAGGGCTGGCATCCCATCGGCTTCGGGACATGGACGGCTTCGAACGGGGAAATCGTGGGCCGGCATCCCAACGCCGCGGACGGATTCGGACATCTGGTCACCGATTCGAGTTACACGGATTTCGTGGTGCGTTTCCAATTCCTGTTCGTGATGGGCAACAGCGGATTCTATTTCCGCATCGCCGAGGGCGGATGGGCCGGAGTGATCGGCATGCAGGCGGAAATCGACCCCGGCGCAGGCACCACCGGCGGCATTTACGAGGTCTCGGCCGTCACCGCCCAGGACCGTCAATGGGTGTTCTACACCACCAAATCGCGGGACAGCGCGATTTATGTTCCCGGCGCATGGAACGACATGACGGTGGATGCGCGGGGTGGAAATATCCTCATCACCCTCAACGGACATACCATGACCAATTTGGTGGGCGACACCTTGGGGCGTCGGCAAGGGAAATTCGCGCTTCAGATCCACGGCGGGTTGGTGGGTGAAATACATTTCCGGAATCTTGCGGTCGCGAACCTTTCGACGGGAATCGTTTTTCCGGGACGGAACGGAAAAATCAGCAAGCGTTCCCATGCCGGCGCAACCCGGAAATTAATGGGGGTACGAATTCCGCAATGGGTTCGAAATACGCAACCTGTATTCATAATCCGCCATTAAAGCCCCATGAAGGTTTTGCCCGCGCTTGTTATTGCCGGATTGGCCATTCCCATTTCCGCCGCCATCAACGCTGAACAATGGAGAACCGCTGAAATCACCTTGACCAGCGCGAGAAATTACGCCAACCCCGGGGTTGACGTCGATGTGTCGGCCACCTTTACCGGGCCGTTGGGCGTCGTCATCACCCAACCCGCATTCTGGGACGGCGGCAATGTTTGGAAAGTGCGTTTCGCTCCCACGCTAATCGGGACATGGAATTACTCCACCGTGAGTACGGATGCGGGCAACACCGGTTTGCACCAGCAGTCGGGCATCGTCCAAGCCTCGGCCTATTCCGGCAACCTCGCCATTTACAAAAAAGGCTTTTTAAAAATTTCGTCTTCCAAGCGCACCATGGTCTATGGCGATGGAACGCCCTTTTTCTGGCTGGGAGATACGCATTGGCAGATGCCGGATTATGAAAGGGACGATGACTGCAATTACGGCGACCGATGCGGAAGCCAATTCAGGCATGCCGTCAAGGACAGGATGCAGAAAGGTTTCACCGTTTACCAGACCTATCTCGATGCGGGCATGAGTGACGGAGGAGGAAACGTCCATGTCGCGAACTGGTGGTCGGTCCCGTTCACCCAGCTTAACCCCGCGGCCTTCAGGCAATATTTCGATCCGAAAATGGCCTATCTCGCCGATAATGGTTTTGTCGTGGCGCTGGGATGCGGCGTGCATTACAATTCCACGGAAGCGGTCGGCCTGACGGGCCTCAAACAACTCGCGAAATACATGGTCGCACGCTACGGATCTTATCCCATCGTATGGATCACGGCGCAGGAAGTGGACATCAAGCCGGAAGAACTCGCCATCTGGAAAGAAGTCGCGCAAACCTTGGACGCCAACGACGGGTATAAGCGTCCGCTTACCGGCCACATGTACTCCAACAATTTTATATGGGGAACCGAAACCTGGCATACCTGGTTCGCCGTCCAGGGTGGACATGGGGCCACAAGAACCTACCAGAACCAATCGTTCTACAAAGGCTTCTGGGATTATGCCCCCATGCAACCTTTTTTAGAAGCCGAGTCGAAATACGAGGATGTGGAATGCGGGGGCCTCAATGACGCCATCGATGAAAGGGTCGTGGCCTATAAATCGATGCAAAGCGGGAGCCTTGGATTCACCTACGGCGTATCGGGCGTCTGGGCAATGAAATGGGACATCGGCGTTCCGGGGTGGGACACTTTCAGCTATTACCCCTGGTATGTCGGCATTGATGCGCCGGGATCGACGTATATGAAATTTTTGAAACAATTCTACACCGCCTTCGCATGGGAAAATCTCGTGCCCCGCTTCGGGGACGCCACGTGGTGTTCCTTCAGCAATCCCGAGGCCTCCATTCTTTCTTCCACTTCCGATGCCGCAAGATATGTCGTCTACTTCTACGGCACGGCGACGGCGACCGGGACTTTGAAAAACATGGTTGGAACAAAAACCTACATCGCAAGGTGGTTTGATCCGCGCACCGGAAGAAATACGCTCATCTCGAATGCAATACGATCGACCGGCGGCAATTGGACAATCCCGTCAAAACCGGATGTGAATGATTGGGTGCTGTTGGTTGAGGACGTGAATGCCGCTTCCGTCCTGCCTGTAGGCGAAGCTCCTCCGGTCTCAGAGTTTAAGACAGTCACCACATCGTCATCCACTTCAACGACGAACAGCGGGGCGCAAGCGGTGGACAATGGGGCCAGGACTTATTGGTGCGCGGCCAGCGGTACGTTTCCGCAATGGCTTTCCGTCGATCTCGGCAACGCTTATTCCTTGTCCACCATCCAGACCGGGTTTTACGCCACCGAAACCTGGAAATATCGGATCGAAGGCAGCTTGTCGGGAACCGGCAACTGGGTTTTGCTGACGGATAAAACCGGAGCGGGTATGGATGGTTACCGCATGAACGACACCGTGAGCGGAAGCTTCCGGTATGTCCGGATTACGGTCACCGGATCCTCAAAGGACTGGGCTGCGATACGGGAGTTCAAGGTCTTTGATATTCAACAACCGACGGCAATCGGTTCTGCGCAGAAATCGAAAACCATTCATCGGCGATGGGTAACTCACTTGGGCGGAAGCGCATCCACCGCGAAGGAAGTGGATCTGAAGGGATCCGCCAACGCGGACGGAGCCCTTCGATTCCAAATCGTCCCCGGATTCGTCGAAAAAGAAAACCCATAGGCGAAAATGCGCTACGCATCATTCATTTTCCGGGCTCTGGCGGCGAGCATGCCGGCATCGCTGACATACGCCGCTTACAACACAACCTTGACCAATTTCAACGCCGCCGGCGCCCAGACGACGCGATTCAACACCGCAGGCGACGCGGTGGACGCGCATGATGGAAAAATCTCCCTGTTCAACGGCGAATATTATCTCTACGGAACCAGCTACGACTGCGGATACGAATGGCAGGTTACCGGTGCGTCCTTTTGCGGATTCAAGGCGTACTCCTCGCCGGATTTGGTGCATTGGACCGATCGGGGATACCTGTTCAACGCCGCCACGGCGACCTGGCAGACGCGTTGCAGCGGCACAAGCTACGGTTGCTATCGCCCGCATGTCATTTACAACCCAAGCACCAGCCTTTACGTCCTTTGGATCAACGTATACGACAACATCATCGGATTCCGGGTGTTCGCGAGCCCCAATCCGGCCGGACCTTTCATCGAGGCCCCCGTTCCCGTGTTGGCGGTCAATGCCGGCGCTCCGATCGCGGGATTGAACAACGGCGACCACGATCTCTTCGTCGACGACGACGGCACGGCCTATATCGCGTTCACCGATTGGAGAACCGGAGGTCGCATCGCCATCGAGCGCCTCAATTCCACCTTCCTGTCAGGCACCGGGAGTTTCGTACAGGGAATCACCCCGGGATCCACCGAGGCGCCCGCATTATTCAAACGGAGCCCGAGCTATTATCTCACGTATTCCGATCCCAATTGCGGCTATTGCGGCGGCACCGGGACTTCCTATCGCACCGCCACCTCCCCGCTGGGGCCTTGGTCCGCGACCCAAACCAATATCAACGCGAATTCCTGCGGCGGCCAGCCTTCCTTCGTCGCCGCCATCCCCGTGACCTCCGGGACCGCTTATCTGTACGGGAGTGATCTTTGGAATAATGCCGCGAAAAACGAGGCCCTCGCAAATTATTTCTGGGCCCCTTTGACCTTCGCCGCGAACGGATCCATCAATGCGATTTCCTGCCAGAACACAGTCACCATGTCCCTTTCGACGGGTTCCGCCGGCAGCCAGCTCCCGCCCGCGGCGGATTTGGACAATACCGCCGGCGTCGACGGTTTCCGCACATTTTGCGACATCGGTTCGGCCATCCGGCGATCCCAATCCTTCGTCGCCACGCGCACGGGAGTTTTGAACGCGGTGTCTTTCACGACTTTTCAAAACGGAAAACCCAATGCGGGCTTGGAGATCGCGGTGTACGCGGCGAACGCCTCGTACCAGCCCATCGGGGCGGCCTTGAGTTCCGTCGTAGTCCCCACGGGTTCGATGGGCTGGTCGGCCCGCGGCGTCACCGCGAACCCGAATATTCCCGTAACCGCCGGATCCCGCTACGCCATCGTGGTAAGATCAGCCGCTTCGGCGGGCTGTTATGGAATGGAATACAACGACTCAGCCCCTTATCCAGGAGGCGGAGCCGCATACAGCAACAACAGTGGAGCGAGTTTCGCGGCGGAAACCAACCGAACCTTGAAATTCGAAACGCATGTCAGCCCCGCCACGGGTTTAGCCATGCGGCGGCAGAGTCGACGAAGTTCGAATCCGAAAAGTTTACGCTTCATCAAGGCGGATGGAAGGCGTATCCGGTTCACCAAGCAGGGAAAATAAGCGATGATAAAGATCCATCGGCTAGTTTCGGCGAA
>JBGPFT010000129.1:0-6479 GCA_041483475.1 Fibrobacteria bacterium
CTGGTTGAACAGCCACTCGTTGTATTTCCCCGCGCCCTCCATGATCCTCAAGGTCCGCAGCCCCGCCGTGCCTTCCGTGTACAGGTCATCGATCAGCCAGTATTTCAGAATGACGTACAGGGCCTGGACCGCATCTTTGAGCCCGATCTTTTTCCCCTGGGCGTAGGTGCGGCCGCTGTAATCGATGGGCACCTCATAGATCCGACAGCCCAACTTGGACACCTTGGCGGTGACCTCGGGCTCAATGCCGAATCGGTTTTGCCTGAGAGACATGCCCTTCAATACCGAGGTGCGGAAAACCTTGTATCCCGTCTCCAGGTGCGTCAGATTAAGGTTGGTGAAAAGGTTGGAGAGGAGCGTCAAAGCCTTGTTCGCAAGGCTGTGCCAGAAATAAAGCACGCGCCGATTGGAGCCCGCGAATCGGGAACCGAATACGACATCCGCCTTTCCCGTGCGGATCGGGTCCAAAAGCCGCGGATAATCCGCCGGGTCGTATTCCAGGTCCGCGTCCTGAATCAGCGTGATGGTTTCCTCCACCCGGTCTATGCCCGCGCGGATGGCTGCGCCCTTGCCCTGATTGCGGGATTGGTAAACGAAGACCAGGCGGTTTCCAGGAAAATCTTTGGCCCAGGCGGCTTGGTTCTTTTCCAGGGACTGCAGGATCTGGCGGGTCCCGTCCACCGAACAGTCGTCCACCAGGATCACCTGCTTGGGCATGTCCACGGCGCAAACGCGGCGCAGGATTTCGCGGATCGTGCGGCGTTCATTATAGATAGGCATGATCACGGACAGCATTAGGCAATATTAGCAACCCTTCCGAAAACCCCGGTTCGTCGAATTTCAATCGCAGCGATGCAGCGGCGAATTCCGATCGACGCCCAGCGCGCTGCGCTCATAAAAAGTCTTGAGCAATTCGGCCTGGTCCGCGGGCGACAGGACGTAGCGATCCCTCCCCTGCTCCCGCAGGAACCGATCCAAGGTGGACACAATCACCCCGGCGCATACCGACACGTTCATGCTTTCCGTCAACCCGTATTGCGGAATGCGGAAGCGGATATCGGCGCGGGCCAAGGTGTCGGGGTGATTCCCCATGGTTTCGGAACCGAGATAGAAAGCCGTGGGTTGGGACAGATCCAAATCGTATAGCGCGGTTTCCGCGGAGGTGGAAGCCACGGCGATGCGGTAACCGGAATTCTTCAGCCGATCCAGGCACACCGATCTTTTGTCATGGCAGAAAATATCCACCCATTTATAGCTGCCCTTGAGCACGGAGCGCGTGACGCGGTAGGGGTTCACCTCGTTGATGACGTGCACGTTCTGGAAACCGAACACCTCGCAGGTGCGGATCACGGCGCTGATGTTGTGGGGATCCTTGAGATCCTCCAGCACCATGGTGAAATGCCGGGTGCGCCGCGACACCACGCCCCGGAGCAGTGCGCGCCGGGCCTCCGTCAGCTTGGTGCCAAAGGGATCGGGTTCCCCGGTCACGGCAGCTTCAGGAAGGCTTCGATCTTCTTCTTTTCCTCGGCCGTCCATTGAGGGTCCCTTAAAAGATCCGTTCCCTTGGAATCGGCCAGCTTATGCGCCGTTTCCGTGATGTCCTTGAGCACCTCGCGCACCTTGCCGATCACGACTTTTCGGAACAGCCCCAGGTTCATGATGGTGTTGATGAAGCCATTGCCGGGAAATACCAGCAGTTTCATCCGGTAGCCGACCCGCGGCGTCTTGCCTTCTCCGGGCCCGTAGGTGAAATCCAGCAAGGCCGGGCCCCGCAGCGTCCAGAAGGCGACGGTGGCCGTGCCGGTGCCGAAATAGAAAAGGCGCTTCTCCAGTAGAGAACCGGAGATGAGCCTCGCCTCCCCCTTCAACTTTTTTCCCTTGGTGCCCTCGAATTGTTTATGGGCCGCGTCCACGTAATGGGCCGTATACAGCTCATTTTGATAATGGCTTACGAGGCGGGCGGACAGGGGCAAATCGGCCAGCAGGTATTCCAACTTTTCCTGGGAAACGGGCAAAGTATCGCTGAACGCGTAAATCACCCGGTATTCCATGCCCAGAAAGCGGTACAACTGAAAACCCACGACGGGATGCGACGGCCCCACGCCCCGGCTTTGCAAGATGCGCGCTTCCAGGCAACGGGCGCTGTCATAAGCGAAGGAAACTTTTCCCAACTCTTTCCGATCCGGGCAATAACCGGGGGGTTGGTCGAGATTGCAACCATAAATGATGCGGCAGAAATCCCGCTTGGCGGGGCCGAGGCGTTCCCCCTCCTTGGCCGCCAGCAGGAAAAGCGCGGCGGCGGAGGCCGCAAGGATCACGACGGAGCGCCGCTTCGCTTGCATCGGATGGAGTTCAACCTTCGAACCGTTTCAAAATCACCGTGGCGTTATGGCCGCCAAACCCGAATGAATTCGACAATACCGACCGTACCTTGGCCTCGCGGGCCTGATTGGGGACATAGTCGAGATCGCATTTGGGATCGGGATCCCGGTAGTTGATGGTGGGATGCACCACGCCGCGATGCAGGGCCAGAATCGCGGCCACGGCTTCCACCGCTCCGGCGGCCCCGAGGGTGTGTCCGATCATGGACTTCGTCGAATGCATCATCAGCTTGCGGGAATGATCGCCGAAGCATTTCTTCACCGCCTTGGTTTCGCCGATGTCCCCGAGCGGCGTGGAAGTGCCGTGAGCGTTCACGAGATCGATGCCGTCCGGGTTCATCCCGGCGCTGCGCAGCGCCGCCTGCATGGACAGGCAGCCGCCCAAACCCTCGGGATGCGGGGCGGTGATATGGTATCCGTCGCTGCTTTGTCCAAAGCCTCCGAATTCGGCGTAGACGTGGGCGCCGCGTTTTTTGGCGTGTTCCAATTCCTCCAGGCATAGCAACGCCGCGCCTTCGGCCATGACGAAGCCGTCGCGGCCCTTGTCCCAAGGACGCGAGGCGCCCTGCGGATCGTCGTTGCGCGTGGAAAGTGCCTTCATATTGGCGAAGCCCGCCACCACCACCTCGATCACCGCCGCTTCGGTGCCGCCGGCGAACACGACGTCGGCGTCCCCGCGCTGGATGGCGTGGAACGCCTCGCCCTGCGAATGGTTGCTGCTGGCGCAGGCCGACACGCAGGTGTAATTGGGACCCATGAAACCATGCTCGATGCTGAAATAGCCGGAAGGGGTGTTGGGAAGGATCATGGGGACGAAGAAAGGCGATACGCGTCGGTGTCCTCGCTGCACCTTCACCTTGGTTTCGGCCTCGAAAGTGCCGACGCCTCCCATGCCGCTGCCGATATAGACTCCGACGCGCTCCGGGGCGTATTGGCCTTGGGAAAGTCCGGAGTCTTTCAACGCCTGATTGCCCGCCACCACGGCATAAATAATCGCCCGGTCCAGACGGCGCGCCATTTTTTGATCCTTGAAATGCGGCAAATGATCGAAGTCAGGGATCATACCTGCGATGCGGCTGGGCAAGGTGGAGCTGTCGAAGCGTTCGATGACTTTGACGCCGGATTTTCCTGCGGAAAGATTTGACCAATACTCCTCCACCGACAAACCGAGCGGGTTCACGGTGCCGAGGCCGGTGATGACAACGCGTCTCATTCCCTTTTATCCATTTCTTCCGTCGTCAGTTCCGTGACAGACCCGAAATCGGAAAGGGAAACCTTGTGCGCTTCGTCCTTTTGCAAAAGGATGTTTTTGGGCCCCACCACTACGATGCGCAGCGAATCCGGGTGGAAATATTTTCGGAAAGCCTCCTCGACTTCCACACGGGTCATGGCCTGAATGGTTTTCTGGTATTCGACATAATGGTCGAGGCTGCGCTTCCATACCTCTCCCTGGGCGAAAATACGGGCCGTGGCGCCCGGCGTGTCGAACAGCGAAGGCAGGCTTTTGAGCAGGCCTTCCTTGGCCTTGGCCAATTCCTCGTCGGTGATGCCCTTTTCGGCCATGCGGCGCATTTCTTCGACCACCAGCTTGACGGCGAAGGCTCCGGAAACGGCCTTGGTTTGCAGACCCACGTACACCGTTCCGCTACGGTAATAGTCGCTTTCCACCTCGCTGCCGATGCCATAGGCCAATCCTTCGTCGCTGCGCACCCGGGCCATCAGGCGCGAGGTGAAGCCCCCGTCGCCGAAGATATAGCTGGCCACCACGAGGCGGTAATAGTCGGGATGGGGACGCCGCAAACCCGGAGCGCCCAGTCGGATGGTGGCTTGCGAAAACGGCTTGTCCACGATATAGACGCCGGGTTTGCGCGGACCCCGGAACGGAGGAACGGCGACGCTGTCGCCGCCGGGAGGGAAAGCTTCCACCCAGGCATTGAGGCGCCGAATCATCGCGTCGCGATCAAAACGCCCCGCCATTCCCACCACCATCCCCTTTCGGGTATAACCGCCGGACCAAGGTTTCAGGCTTTGGGGCGACAGCGCCTGCACTTCCTTTTCCGTGGGCCGCCAATTCGCGGGATGGCTGCCCTGCAGCACGCGTTCGTACGCCGCGCCCACGACGCCGCGCGGCGTGTCGTAGCGATGCTTCAACGCCTCAAGGGCATTGCGTTGCTCCACCCTGAATACGTCGGGATCGAGGCGGGGCCAAAGCACCACTTCCGGCACCAAGGCCAACATCGATTCGGCGTCCTTGCCCAGCGCGTCGAAAGCCGCCGTGCTTTGATAATCCCCCAACCCCGCCGACAAGGAAGCGGCGATGAATTCCAGGCTGTCCTCCAATTGTTCCGGACTCAGGTTTCGGGTCCCGCCGCTCTTGAGTAAATCGGAATAGAGTTCCAGGGTCGCGACTTCCTCGGGCTTGCGGGGAAGATTGGGACGGCCGCAGAAAAGGGAAAGCTGGACCACGTCCAAAGTGGAATCGGGAACCAAGTACGCCACCACGCCGTCCTGCAACTCGACGCGGTAATCCTTGGGATGCGGAGGCGTGTACGACCATTCGGGAAAGGCGATTTTCGAATAATGCGGAGGAATCGGTTTCACGGAAGGAGCCGCGAATGCGAATGTCGCCGTTCCCAAGGCAAGGAGAAGCGGCTTCATTTTTTCCCTCCCGGCAAGATGAGGCCCACCGTGGCCGCCTCGCGGCGGAAATACTTCGCGCAAACCTTTTGCACCTCCGCGGCGCTTGTCTTCCGGACCTGTTCCGGAAAGCGGTTGATATAGTCCCAACCTCCGCGCATTTCCCAGGACGCCAGCTCGGTGGCCAACTCCGCCAAATCCTCCGCTGCGCGCGCGCTGCGGGCCGCCACCTGATTGCGCGCCCGTTGCAGCTCGCGATCTGAAATCGGGGCGCGCGCCATGCCGTCCAGCACTTCCCAAACGGCGCTTTCCACCTTGTCCACGGGCGGAGCGCCGTCGAGTTCCACGGAGATTTGGAAGGTGGAGACGTATTTATCCGCGTCGTTTCCCGCCGAGGCTGAAATCGCCAGCTTGGTTTCCTGCACCAGCTTCCGGTACAGGCGCCCGCTTTTTCCCGACAACGCGGCTTCGGCGACGTCCAAGGCGCACAGGTCGTCGCTGGGAAATCCGGGCGTGTGGAACAGGATGTCAAACCGCGGTTTGGCGTCGTTGCGCCGTACCGTCAACCGTTTTTCACCGGCCGGCACGGGCTCCTCGGTGACCACGGGGGGGAATTCCTCGCCGCGCGGAATGGATCCGAAATAGCGTTTCGCCTCGCGCAAGGCCCAAGCCGTATCGACGTCGCCCGCCAGCACCAAAATGGCGTTGTTGGGCTTGTAGAAGCGGCGATAATGTTCCTCGGCCTGCCTCCGCGTCAGGAAACGGATGTCGGAGGGATAGCCGATGGTGGGAAAGCGGTACGGGTGCGCCTCGTAAAAGACGCCCATCAGGCTTTCCCAATAGCGGCCCGCGGGGCTGTCCTCGACGCGCATGCGGCGTTCCTCCATGACCACGTCATGCTCCGGATAAAACTCGCGGAACACGGCGTTGCGCATGCGATCGGCTTCGAGCCAAAGGAACAATTCCACCTTGTTCTTGGGCAGGGTGACGATATAAGCCGTCATTAAATCTCCGGTGAAGGCGTTGAGGCCGGTGCCGCCCGCCTTCTCGTAGGTTTCCCAAAGTTCATACGGGATCAGGGATTTGCGCTGCTCCGCCAGCAGCGAGTCGTAACGGCGGCGCAAGGGCGCGGTCTTCGCCGAATCGCCTTTGTCCATAGCATCCAACGTATCCATGAGCTTGTCGATGCGGGCCTCAAGGGCGAGATCCTTTCCGGGATCCTGGGTACCCACGGTTTTGGTGCCCTTGAACAGGAGATGCTCCAGCAAATGCGCGATGCCGGTATGACCCGGCGCTTCATGCACCGATCCGGTGACGTAGAAAAGACGGCAAGAGACGATGGGATTGCGATGGCGCGGATAGATGATGACTTTGAGGCCGTTATCGAGCTGGGCGTAGGTGACGTGGATGTCTTGGGCGGAGGATAAGGAGGCGTAGAGAAAGAGAAGAAGTGGGGCGATC
>JBGPFT010000130.1:0-6454 GCA_041483475.1 Fibrobacteria bacterium
CGAAATCCACGCCCGAAGCGCGCGCCACCGGCCCCGTACAGCCATAGGACAACGCCTGTTCGCGGGTCAGCACGCCCACGCCTTGGGTGCGCTCGCGCATGATGGGGTTGCGCGTCACCAAGGCGTCGAATTCGTCCAGCGAGAATTTCATGGCCTCGACGATTTCCTTCACCCGCGGGATGAAATTCGCGGGCACGTCGGCGTAACCGCCGCCGGGGCGGAAATAATTCATGGTGAGGCGCGCCCCGCACAGTTCCTCGAACAAGGCGGTGATTTTCTCGCGCTCCTTGAAGCCGTAGAGAAAGGCGGTCACCGCGCCGAGATCGAGGCCGAAGGCTCCCCACCATAGGAGATGGCTTTGGATGCGTTGCAGCTCCGACACCATCACGCGGATGAATTCCCCGCGCTCCGGCACGCCCATGCCCAGCGCCTTCTCGATGCACAGGCAAACGCACAGGTTGTTGATGTGGCTGGAGAGATAATCCATCCTGTCGGTGAGATGGATGTACTGCACGTAGCTTTCGTTCTCCCCCATCTTCTCGATGGCGCGGTGGATGAACCCGAGATGCGGCACCAGTTCGACCACGGTTTCGCCGTCCAGGCGCAGCACCAGCTTGAGCACGCCATGGGTGCTGGGATGCTGCGGCCCCATGTTGAGGAAAAATTCCCGGCTGCCGTCGGCCAAGACGGCCCCGGGCGAAAAACCCGGCGGAAGTTGGGAGCGCACCGGAGAACTGGTATCAAGTAACATGGTCAATACGGCCTTTTCACCATGCGGGTGACGTCCACGAAATCCTTGCGCAACGGGTGGCCGGGAAAATCGTCTTCGAGGAACAGCCGGCGCAAATCGGGATGACCCAGGAATTTGATGCCGAAGAAATCCCACACCTCGCGCTCATGCCAATTCGCCCCGGCGAACAAGGCGGACAAGGTTTCGATTTCCGGATGCTCGTCATGCGGCAAAGCCACGCGCAGGAAAACCTTGTGCCCATGCTCCACCGACAGCAAATGCACCACCACCTCGAAGCGATCCTTCCAGTCCACGGCCGTGAGCTGAATCAGCAGGTCGAGCCGCAAAGCGGGATCGGTTTTCAGGAATTCGGCTAGCCCCAGGTAATCTGGACGAGACACGACGAGGTCGAGAATGTATTCCGGTCCCGGTTTCGCATTCCCCTCCGGGCCCCCTGGGGGGGCAGAGGGGATTGGGGGCGTCGATTGGTTAGGGGGGCTTGGGGGGCTGACTCCATGCATCACCACGTCCGGAAACTTCGCCTTCACCCGCGCGAACATCTCCTCGGGCGCAAGCCCGCGCCGCGCGGGAACCGCACGCTTGACCTCGTCGAATTTCTCCACCGGCATGCGTTTATACTGGTAGCCCTTGTAGTCGGGGTTTTCCGCCTTGAATTTCTCCTGCGCTTCCTTCAATTCCTCCTGCTTTTTCTTTTCCTGCTCTTCCCAGTACTTCGCATCCTCCGCCATCGGGTCGACGAAAGGCACGGTGTTCACCCGGCGAGGGCCCAAAGCGATGCGCAGTTTCTTGTCTCGGATCAGCCGCTGCAATTGCATGATGCCGTATAACAGCGCTTCGGGACGGGGCGGGCAACCGGGGATGTAAACGTCCACGGGGATGAGGCGATCGGCGCCTTTCACCACCGAATAGCTGTCGTAATAAAACGGCCCGCCCGAAATAGTGCAGGCGCCCATGGCGATGACGTATTTGGGCTCGGGCATCTGCTGGTACAAGGTGACGAGGCGCGATCCCATTTTCTCCACGATGGTGCCGGCCAGGATGATGAGATCGGCCTGGCGCGGGGAAGCGCGCGCGACTTCGAGGCCGAAGCGCGCCCAATCGTTGTCGGAAGCGCCCGTGGCCATCATCTCGATGGCGCAGCAGGAGGTGCCGAACACCAGGGGCCACAGCGAATTCGAGCGCGCCCAGTCGGTGACGAATTCCACCGCGTTGGTGAGGCGGATGGTTTCCTGGGCGGGGGCGGGAAGCGGGACGGCCGTCATGGGATCAATTCCATTCCAGCGCCTTTTTGCGGCGCGCATAGTACAGAGCCAACACCAGCACGGCGACGAAAGCCGCCGTTTCGATCCAGGCGATCCAGGCCGTCACGCCCGGAATTTTTCCCTGGACGGCGGGCCGGAAAACGCCGAGCACCGGAAACAGGAATACGGCTTCGACGTCGAAAACCAAAAAGACCAGAGCAAACAGGTAATACCCGAGTTTGAACTGGATGCGCGCCTGGCCGATATTGGCCTCGCCGCTTTCGTAGGCTTCGTATTTACGGCCCTGATCAGGCCCCTTGGGGGCCAGCAGCCGCGAAACGATCAAGGCCCCGCCGCCGTACAGCAAGCCCGCGAAACCGAACAGCGCCACCATCAAGTAGTCATTCATGGAATTACGTATTGCTGGAACCTCGATTTGAAATTCGTGATTGCGGAATCCGCCGCCAAGGCTTGCAGCGTCGCGTCGCCGTTCACCTCGGCCGTCACGGCCGCGACCCGATCGGAGGGCAGCGGATGGGTGGAAAGGATGGTGATACCCTGATTCTGCATACGTGAAAAGAACTTGGCGATGCCCATGGGATTGCGGCCGATATTCCCCTCGTAACGCGTTCCGAATTGATCCGCCTCTTCCTCATTGCCCCGGGTGATGGAAAGCGCCGCCAAGGTGGTGAGGCTTTGCGACACCAACTGGGTCAGCTTCCCGGCGTCGTTGCCGACCAGGGCTTGCACCAGCAGGGAAAGCCCCGCTTGTTTCACCAAGGCGTCGCGATAATGGTGCTGGGTGACGTGGGCGATCTCATGTCCCAGTACGCCTGCCAGCTCCGCCTCGTCCTGCATATGCTTGATGATACCGGTGTAGATGTACACGTATCCGCCCGGCACGGCGAAAGCGTTGTCGACATTCGCGTCTATGAGCGTGAAAGTGAACGAATAGCCCGGCTTATCGGCCACGGGAATGGCGCCCAAAATACGGTTCGCCAACGCCACCACGGAATCGCGAAAAGCGATTTTCGCCGTGGTGTTGGCAACGAATATCGGGTATTGCAGCTTGGCCGTGTCGTTGGTGAGCAGTTGGTTGTTGAACTCCGCGCCCAGTTTCGACTCATCCTGTTCGGAAACGAAAAGCGAACCTGCGGTGCCGATGAAATCGCATTGGATGAGAAACAGTCCGGCCGCCAGGAAAGGCCAAGTCGCCCGCGAAGGGATTTTTTTCGTCATTTCGAAGCCTCCTGAATCGGGGCCGGGGTGGCGGCGCTCCACTCAAGGTACAGTTTAAAAAAAACCGCCATGTGGACGGCAATGCTCAGGGGCGCCCAGAAAAACGGCAGCCAGGCCTGCGGAAATCCCATGAAATACAGGTGGATAGAGCCGGGAAGCCTCAGAAATGGCAATTCGGGATTTGCCAGCGCCATCCGGACGCCCGAAGCCAGCGCAGCCGTGAGGCCATAAGCGTTCCAAAAAAGCAAAAGTCCCCGATACCAAAAATCGTCCGGGCGATACGCCGCCCATAATGCGACCGCGCCCAGCGCGGTTAAAACCTCCCCGGCGGCCATTTCGGCCCCGAACCGAGGCGGCAAATCCCCCGCCACTCCGGCCAGCATGTAAGCGGCTCCCGTGAAGCGGAACGCGGTCCAAGGAAGGAAGGATCGCAGGGGCGTCCGGATCATCTCCTCGCGGAACCTGCCCGCGGCCAATGACAGGCAAAACAGGATCCAAGGCAAATGCACCAGGGCCAGATAGGTCACCGGATTGTCGCGCGGATGAAAAGAGGCGGGCGCAAAAAGCAGGAAAAGATTCAGGGCCGCGAACCATCCGGGAAAAAACCATCGCCATCGGCCGAAGGTCGCCGGAACCGCGAAAAACCCGGCCAGTGAAAAAGCATAGATGAGGGCGTCGCGAAAAAGCTTGTCGAACCAGTTCAGGTCATCCCAGGTCGGCACGTTTTTCCCCGGGGCTCAAAGCGCGTTCTGGGACAAAAGCACCAAGGAACAGGCCTCTTCCGTGCCGATGCCGTCGCGACGCAAACTTTCCATCAGCGCCGGGTTTTCGGCCCCGGGATTGAATACCACCGTTCCCGGGCGCAGGCGCTTGAGATCGGACTCCATCGCCGAACTGGCCTGGGCGTTCACGTACAGCGACACCACGTCGGGATCCGGCGGAACCTGTGCCAGGGAAGGAAGCACGGGCAAACCGTCGATTTCCTTCAGGCGCGGATGCACGAGGACGGGCTGGTACCGGGCGCGGGCACGCAATCGCGTCAGCAATTGATGGCTGGTACGATCCGGCTTGTCCGAGGCACCGGCGATGACCACGATTCTTTTCCGGTCCGGATCGGACATCAGCCCCGGCCCTTCCAGAACCCGAACACCGCGCCGCTGGCTCCGCCCAGAAGATGCGCGAACTGCGATATGTCATCGTGGCGGAAAGCCGCCGTCACTTCGCCTGCGAGGTACAGGGCCGTGACCAAAATGAAGGTGAGGGGGATTTCTCCCGGCTTGTGGTTGGCGAAAGAGCCGAGGACGATCATCATGAACACGATGCCGCTGGCTCCCATCAGGCCGGTGTTGAAAAGCAAAGTGTTCAATACGCCTGTGGCCAGGGCGGTGATGAGAATCATGATCAAAAGTTTTTTGCTGCCGACTTTCTCCTCGATAATGGGGCCGATGAGGAGGATGACGGAGAAATTGGAGGCGAGATGGCTCATGTCCCGGTGACCCAGCACGTAGGACATCAAGCGGAACCAGGACAGCGGCGAACGCGGGGCAAAATGCGGCAAAGCGGCGAAATAGGCGGGGACGATATGCCCGCCCGACGCGACATCGGCCATATGCACCAGGAAAGCCAACAAGGCAAAGGTGAGGACGACGGGGGCGTTGTAGGTGGGAATGATCTTCACGCCCTCACCCTCATCAACTCATACGCCAGGATGCCGTGCGCTACGGCCACGTTCAGCGACTCCACCGCGCGCATGGGAATGCGCACCGTCTCGTCGGCCTGATCGATGAGGTTTTCGCCCACGCCCGCGCCCTCGTTGCCGAACAAAAGCGCCACCTTGCGCCGCAATTTCGCCTGGGTCAGGGTGAGCTTGGCATGCGGCGAGGTGGCCACCACCGAAAACCCTTTGGTGCGCAGGAAATGGATTTTGGCGCCGAGATCTTCGCCGGTTTCCAGCGGCAGGCGCAATAAGGAACCGATGGAAGAACGCACTACCTTGGGATTGTAGGCGTCGCAGGTGCCCTTGCCCAGCACCACCGCGTCCATTCCCAGGGCCGCCGACGTGCGCAGGATGGAACCCACGTTGCCGGGATCCTGGACTCCGTCCAGCAAGGTGATGGAACGGGCCGCGTTCCAATCGGGGCGCAGCGCGGCGAAATTCGCCACGGCCACGACGCCCTGCGGGGTTTCCGTGTCGCATAGCGCGGACAAATCGTTCGGATGCACTTCCTGCACGCGCACACGGTGACGCCGCAGGATTTCCGCCAGCTTGGCGTCTTCGAACCCGCGCGCGACCAGCACGGCGTAAATCACCTCCGGGGAAATGGCCACGGCGTCGGCGATGTTCTTGACGCCTTCGATGAGAAAACGCGAGTCGCGATAGCGCCCCTTCTCGGTTTTCAGCGGCAGGAATTTGCGCACTTCCGGCGCGATGCGATCCTCGTATTCGCGGCCCGCGCCGGGTCGATAGGTCTGCCGGTATCCCAGGCGCCGATCCCCGGCGTCGGGCTTGGGAAATTCCCGAGGTGGAAATTTCCTGGGCGGAACATGTCCGGCGGGCCTTGGCCCATGTTTAGGCCTTCCCCGGCCCGGACCCGCTCGCGGATGGAGGGGACGGGGTGGCTGCGCCTCGGGTTTCGGCGGAGTTGATTCCGGAACTCCGGTTTCAGGAATGAAGCCGGGAAGATCGAAGGGATCGGTTTTGTCCTCGTTCTCGTCGCCGGAATCCGGTGCGGAGGGGATCATGGGGAAGGCGTGGGGGAAAGTTGGCGCAGCATTTCCAACGCCTTCCGGTGAATCGCCTCGGCGTCCATGCCGTGGAGTTTATGCAAGGTCGGAACATCGCCGTGGGTGACGAACTCGTCGGGCAGGGCGATATGTTGGATCGGCATGCCGAAGCGCCCCTGTTCCCGGAGCAATTGGGCCACGGAATCGCCGTAGCCTCCGTGCAGCACATTGTCCTCGAGGGTGAGGATGGCGCGATGGCGGGCGAACAGATCCGCGTAGGCTTTCGGATCCAGCGGTTTCACCGTGCGGGCGTCCACCACGGTGGGCCCGAATCCTTCCTGCTTCAGCGACTCCGCGGCTTTTTTCGCGTAGGCCAGCATATGCCCGCAGGAGAGGATGAGTAACTCCTTCCCATCCTCGATCACGCGGGGAATGCCGATGGGAACGGCCTCAAAGGGTTTTTTCTCGTCCGGCGCGTAGGCGTTTCCGCGCGGATAAC
>JBGPFT010000131.1:0-6386 GCA_041483475.1 Fibrobacteria bacterium
CGACGTGGGAAGCGCGGTGTTCACCACCGGCACTCCGCAGGCCATGGCCTCGATTTGCACGATGCCGAAAGCTTCCGAAACCGCGATGGACGGAAGCACAAAGATGTCCGCCGCGCAATAATAGGGAAGCAAAGTCGGCACGGGATCGATGAAATGAACCCGGCCCTCCACCCCCTCATGCGCCGCAAGCCGGGAAAGTTCAGCCCGTAGGGGACCCTGGCCGATGATGAGAAGCGAAGCGGGGACATTCCGCATGGCGCGCACCAGATATTCGAACCCTTTGTAATAAACCATTCGCCCCACGGTCAGGATGAGCGGGGTTTCGCACCGCTCCCGGATCCGTACGGCTTCGCTTTCGGCTTCGGCGGTTCTCCGGAAATGTCGGGTATCGACCCCATAAGGCAATTCCACGATTGCGCCGCGAAAGGCGCGCAGCGTGGGCGAATGCAAGGTGATGTTGGAACCGGTGACGAAGATCTTCCTTGCGCGGCGGAGTACGGCCCGGATCAGCGGAGCCAAGAGAAATCCCGTCACCTTCTGGCGCACGATGTCGGAGTGATACCACACCGCCAGCGGTTTCCGTCCACCCAGAAGGAAATAGGCGAGAAAACCCAATGGGAAAGGATGATGGAGAAGGATCACGTCATGCTCGCGGGTCAAACGCCGAAAAAGACGGAAAAATTCTACTGACAGCGGCATCCCCAGCACCATCCCCCAGCTGGAAGCGCGCCAAACCTTTATCCCCTCGATGGATTCCTCCATCCCTCGCCCGCGCGGCACGCAAACCAGCACCCGAACTTCCACGCCATCCCGTCCATGCAAGCCCACGGCGATTTGGCGCACGACTTCCTCCACCCCGCCGATCCAGGGATGGTACAGCTTGTTCACTTCCAGCACTTTCATGGGAAACAGCAGGTAAAAAAAACCGGGGCCCTTTGGGAGCCCCGGAATCCGAGGATAGGAGAGGTTTTAAGCAGTTCTAACCCGCGAAAGCAAGCTCTTTCATCTCTTCCAAATTGCGAAGGGATTCCAGACCTTTTTCCTTGATCTGACGCACCCTTTCCTTCGACAAGCCGATGATTTCCCCGATTTCCTCCAAATTGAGGGGGTCATGGTAGCCGATGCCGAAGTACATGCTGAGGACGACTTTTTCCTGATCAGGGAGTCGATGCAGAAGGTCGGAAACATACCGTCGCTTGGATTCCTCCACGACGCCCAAGTCCGGGGATTCCGTGCCGGTATCCTCGATGATGTCCAGCACCGAGGTTCCCTCCTCGCCGCCGATGGGCTCGTCCAGCGAGGCGTGTCGAAGTCCCATTTCCAGGATCTTTTCGACCTGATTCCCGGAATAGCCCAGCTTTTTTCCCAAAGCCTCGGTATCGATTTGGAGCCCGCCGCCTACGGCTTGGCGCATGGGCACATTGTGCTTGGAAAACCTGCGCAGGATCAATTCCTTCTCGGCGCTGATGCGCACCAAACGGGCCCGCTCGGCGATGGCGCGGGTGATGGCTTGGCGTATCCACCATACGGCGTAGGAGATGAATTTCAAATTGCGGTTGATGTCGAAGCGCTTGGCCGCCTCGATCAGTCCGATATTGCCTTCGTTGATAAGCTCGGGAAGAGAAAACCCTTGATTCTTGTACATGAAAGCCACGTTGATGACGAATTTGAGGTTGGAACAGACCAGTTTGTTCATGGCCCGTTGATCGCCTGCTTTGACACGCCTGAGGATTTCGTTCTCCTCCTTGCGGGTGAGAAGCGAATAACGGGTGATGTCCTTGATGTACTGGTAGTAGAGCGAGGCGCCTTCCCAGGCTTCCATTGATTGATGCGTCATGTCGAAGTCCTTGGTTGATGTTCTTCGCTTTCAATGGTAGCGGGGCGAAGGAGGGCTATTGTCACGGATATGTCATGGCCCCGCATTTTTTAGGGCAAAAAGGGGGTTCAAGATGGTGCAACCCCCCGTTTGCGCCATTTTCAAGCCCTTGCTAGCTTTGCCCACCCGTTCAGCGCATATCTCCGGAGCTTGCCCCGTGACCGTGAACATCGCCGAAGCCATCGCAGCCGAAACCAAGGTCCGCCCGGAGCAAGTGCGCGACACCTTGTCCCTGTTCGACCATGGGTCCACCGTGCCCTTCATCGTCCGCTACCGCAAGGAAGTCACGGGCGGCTTGGATGAAACCAAGGTTCGCCTGCTGCAGGAACGCCACGCCTACTTCAAGGAGTTGGAGGAGCGCAAGCAAACCGTGCTCAAGAGCATTGAGGCCCAAGGAAAGCTCAGTCCCGACCTCAAGGCCAAAATCGAAAACACGTTTTCCAAAACGGAGTTGGAAGATCTGTATTTGCCTTACAAGCCGAAGCGTCGCACCCGCGCCATGGCGGCCAAGGAGGCGGGCCTCGAACCCCTGGCCCGCATTTTGGAAGCTCAGGAAGCGGAGAGCAAAACCGCCGAGCAAATCGCCGCGGATTACGTCAATGCGGAAAAGAATGTGGCGGACGCGAAAGCGGCGCTGCAAGGGGCGCTGGACATCCTGGCGGAAGAGCTTTCCGAAAATCCGGAAGTGCGGGCGCAACTCAGGGACCTCGCGCTCAAGCAAGGCGCGTTCACGGCGAAAGTCCGCAAGGAATGGGAAGGCAAACGATCCAAGTTCGAGATGTATTACGACTTCCGGGAAAAGGTGAAGGATCTGCCCTCGCATCGCATCCTGGCCATGCGCCGGGGCGATAAGGAAGGCGTGCTCAAAACCGAACTGCAACTCGACGATGCGAAAATTCTGCCGCTGTTGGAGCAACGGGTGATCAAACCACAGTCGCCCTTTCGCCCGGATCTTGAGCGCATGGTCCGGGACGCGAACGAGCGCCTGCTCAAGCCCTCCCTGGAAACCGAAATTCGCCAAAGCCTCAAGGAGCGCGCGGAAGCCGAAGCCTTCGTCGTATTCCAGAAAAACCTCGCCGACGTGCTTTTGGCCCCGCCGGCCGGGGCCAAGGTGGTCATGGGCGTGGATCCCGGCTTCCGCAGCGGTGTGAAGCTGGCCGTGGTGGACAATACCGGCAAACTTTTGGAGTACCGCACCGTCCACCCCCTGCCCCCGAAAAACGAGCGCGACGCCTCGACCACCATCCTGCTGGCCATGATCGAGAGTTTCAAGGTGGATATCGTGGCCATCGGCAACGGCACGGCCTCGCGCGAAGTGGATGAATTCATCTCCGAAGCCATGAAGCAATTGGAAAAGCCACCCATCAAGGTGGTGGTGTCCGAGGCCGGAGCGTCGGTGTATTCGGTGTCCCCCGCGGCCGGGAAGGAATTTCCCGATCTCGATCCCACCCTCCGCAGCGCCGTGTCCATCGCGCGCCGCATCCAGGATCCCCTGTCCGAATTGGTCAAGATCGAACCCAAGTCCATCGGCGTGGGTCAATACCAGCACGACGTGAACAAGGACGAGCTCGATCGCAAGCTGGATCAGATGGTGGAGTCCTGCGTGAACCGGGTGGGCGTGGACGTGAACCAGGCTTCCGAGGCCTTATTGGGCTATGTCTCCGGGGTCAATAAGACGCTGGCTAAAAACATCGTGGATTACCGCGGCAAGTATGGCCCTTTCGCAGCGCGATCGTCCTTGGTCAAGGTGCCTGCGTTCGGACCCAAGGCCTTCGAGCAGGCCGCGGGTTTTATGCGGGTGCGCGGTTCCGAAAACCCGCTCGACGCCTCGGCCGTCCATCCCGAGCGCTATGAATTGGTCAAACGCATATGCGAAGACGCGGCCATGCCGCTATCCGATATCGTCGGGAACCCGGAAGCCGTTCGGAAAATCGATTTCCGGAAATACGCCGGCGACGAGGCGGGCTTGCCCACCTTGCTCGACATCGCGGCCGAATTGGAAAAGCCGGCCCGCGATCCGCGTTCGGAATTCGTTTACGCCCGCTTCAATGCCAAGCTGCAGGATCCCAAGGATTTGAAGGAAGGCATGTGGCTGGAGGGCGTGGTCAGCAACGTCACCAATTTCGGCGCCTTCGTGGATATCGGCGTGCATCAGGACGGGCTCGTGCATATTTCCGAATTGTCGGATCGCTTCGTGTCCGATCCCAAGCAGGCCGTGTCGCCGGGCCAGGTGGTGAAGGTGCGCGTGCTGGGCGTGGACGTGGAGCAAAAACGCATTTCCCTTTCGATGAAGAAGGAAGCTCCCCCGAAAGTCGAGAAAAAGCCGGTCCAGGGAAGGCCGCAATCATCCCAAGGGAGACAACCCCAAGCCCAGGGCAAACAGGATTTCCGGGGCCCAAAACCTCCCCCCAGACCGAAACGCCCTCTCGCCACCATCGATCAGTTGTTGAAAAAATTCGACCCTGCCGGCAAGCAAAAGCAAAACAACGTCAAATTGCAGGTCTCGCTCAAGAGTTTGATGAAGTCGGGGAGATAGTCGCTCAGGATCGACTTGACTCTCTTAATCTTTCCGCCAATAAAGTATTGCGTTCCACCGACGGGTTATTTTCGACAGCTCGTTTTACTGCTCCCCAGTGGCCGACGATAAAGAGCCGCTCGCGGGCCCGCGTGATCCCCGTGTAAATCAGGTTGCGCTGCAGCATCACGAAATGGCTTTTGGCCAGCACCAACACGACGGTCTTGAACTCGCTGCCCTGACTTTTGTGCACCGAAACCGCATAGGCGAGATTCACCTGCTCCAGTTCGTCCTCGGAATAGGTCACGCTTTCTCCGTCGAAATCGATATGCAGCTCATCCTCTTCCAAATCCACGCGTGCCACGCGGCCGATGTCGCCGTTGAATACCCCCTTGTCATAATTGTTGCGGAGCTGCATCACCTTGTCCCCGGCGCGGAAGCGGCGATCGCGATGGCGAAGCTCCGGGCCGGAAGGATTGAGGCGCGCCTGCAAGGCCTCGTTCAAGGCAATGGTTCCCAAAGGCCCTTGGTTCATGGGCGTGAGTACCTGCACGTCGTCGAAGGGATGATAGTCGAAACGACGCGGCAATTCCACGCAGGCGATTTCCACCGTGGCTGCGAGCACACTGGGGAGATCGCGGCGTTCGACATGGTGAAAATCCCCCTCCTCCTCTTCCGATAGCTCGGGCATCAGCCCCTGATGGATGCGATGCGCGTTGACGATGATGCTCGAGGTCTCGGCCTGGCGAAAAATCTCGGCTAAATGCAGATGCGGCACGGTTCCGGATCGAATGAACTCGGCCAACACCTTGCCCGCTCCCACCGAAGGCAATTGATCGGGATCGCCCACCAGCACCAGCCGCATGCCCGGCTTCACGGCGCGCAACAGCGCGTACATGAGGGAGGTGTCGATCATGGAAACCTCGTCCACCACCAGGGCGTCGCAGGGCAACGGGTTCGCTTCGCCGTGAAAGAATCCGCGCGTGGTTTGATCGTATTTGAGCAGCCGATGCAAGGTCGAGGCGGAATGGCCCGTGAGATCGGACATGCGCCGGGCGGCGCGCCCCGTGGGAGCGGCCAGGCGCACCTGCAGCCCGGCCTTGGCGAATACATGCAGGATGGCGGACACCGTAGTGGTCTTGCCCGTGCCCGGACCCCCGGTGAGCAGGAACAAACCCTGATTCACCGCCGCTTGAATCCCGGTTCTTTGTTCCTCGCTGAAGCGGAAGCCTTTCCCCGCGCACGCCTCGGCTTCCGCGACAGCCCCGTCTACCATGGTCCCCGGCAAGGGTTTGAGCCCCAGGCACAAGAGCCCGGCGCGCCGGGCGATGCCGATTTCCGAATGATAAAGGAAGGGCAAATAACAATTGCCGGATTCGTCCTTCTTCACCTCCTCATTGGAGACCAGGTTGTCCAAGGTGAAGACGATTCTCTCGGGCTCGCATTGCAAAAGTTCCCGGGCTTTTTCCAGGAGCGCGTCCCGTGGCAGGAACACGTGGCCTTCCTCGGAGGATCGACTCAGGGCGTAGACGAGTCCCGCGCGAATCCTCTCATAGCCATCGTGGGCAAAACCCAGCTTGCGCGCGATGTCGTCAGCCTTGAGAAAGCCGATGCCCCAAACCTCCTCGGCCAAGCGATAGGGGTTTTCCTTGAGCACCGCCACGGCGCCCGCGCCGTAATGCTTGAGGATGCGATGGCTGAGCCCCAAGGCCAAGTTATGCGACTGGAGGAAGAACATGATTTCACGGACGCTTTTGCTTTCTTCCCACGCCAGCAGCACTTTGTGCTTGCGGCGTCCGCGCAATTCCTTGATCTCGTCCAGGCGTTCGGGATGATGATCCAGCACCTCGAAAGCCATTTCCCCGAAACGTTCGACCAAGCGCCTGGCCAGAATGGGGCCTATGCCCTTGATGGAACCGCCGCCCAAATAACGCTCCATCGCTTCCGGCCCGGTGGGCGGCACCACCTTATAGGCGTCGGTCCGGAATTGGTCGC
>JBGPFT010000132.1:0-6374 GCA_041483475.1 Fibrobacteria bacterium
CACCCTCGCGGCCTTCGGCGCGGAGGCGTTGAACGGGTTTTACCGCTTCGACGACGAGGGCGTACCCGCGCAACGCGTGGCGTTGATCGAAGACGGGGTGTTCCGGGATTTTCTGTTCGGGCGTTCGGTGCTTTCACCGCGCGGGAAATCCAACGGACATGGCCGGGCGAATTTGGGCCTGCCCGTAGTCGCGCGCATGGGGAATACCATGCTCACGGCCACGCGCGGCCTTCCCTTCGCCGCTTTGCGCGACAGCCTCAAATCTCTGCTGCGCCTGAGAAAAAAACCCTTCGGGCTCATTCTCCATGATCTTTCCGGCGGGTTCACCTACACCACCCGGGATTTGCCCCAAACCTACCGGTTGGAACCGTTGTACGTAACCCGCGTTTTCGTGGACGGACGTCCCGATCAAATAGTGCGCGGCGTGGATGCGGTGGGAACCCCGCTCAACAGCCTGGGGCAAATCGCCGCAGCGGGCGATGATCCCGCAGTATTCAACGGCCATTGCGGGGCCGAATCGGGATGGATCCCGGTTTCGGCGGTGTCACCATCGTTGCTGTTATACTCAATGGAATTCGAAAGTCGGGAAAAGGATCAGAATTTGCCGCCGATTCTGCCGCCGCCGCGGGGAAACCCATGAGGGCGATTCTTTTGCTGGCGGTTTCCGCCTCCGCCTTCACCCCGAATCCCCCCGACACCTTGCAGCTTCAAGCCATGAGAAGTGAGTTGCATCGGTCCATGGACAGCCTGAAATTACGGAAAAATGCCGGGCCGTATTTCCTCAGTTATTTGCTCTGGGACTTGCAGGGCTGGCGCGTCCAGGCGTCCATGGGTTCCGTCGAACAGGCGGAAGCGGAGCCGACGCGCATGTTGGACGTGGATTTGCGCCTGGGATCCTACGACCGCGATCAAAGCCGCTTCGAAGGCGGTGTGGTGTTCGGCCCCAGGTTGCGGGCGCCGGTAGCCGAATCCGGCGACACGTTGCTGCTGCGCCAAGCCTTGTGGACGATGACGGACGCCCGCTATAAGGTGGCCTTGGAGCAGTTGGCGCAGAAAAAATCCTTTCTCTCCGCCCATCACGGATCGGTGGAACCGCCCGATTGGTCGCGGCAAAAGGTGCTGCAACAACGGGAGATCGATCCTATCCGGGCTCCCGACTCCGCCGCATGGACAAGCCTGTGCAAGCACCTCAGCGCCTGGTTGGGAAGCCATGCATGGCTGGCGGAATCGCGCGTGGCCTACCAGTACTATTACGTCACCTTCTACTACGTGGATTCCGAGGGCGCGACCTATATCCAATCGCTTCAGGAGCAAACCTTCTTGGCCTCGCTGCTGTGCCAAGCCAAGGATGGATCGCCTCTGTGGGAATACCTGCGCCTTGCCGCCCGCGACTCCTTATCCGGCGGCGAGCTGCGCGGCGAAACCTCTTTCGCCTCCTTGCGGGACAGCCTGGAGAAGCTGACGCACCGCCTCGATCGCCTGCGCATGGGTCCATCGACGGACCTTTACCGTGGCCCGGTTCTTTTCACGGCCACGGCCGCCGGGGAAGTTTTGAACCGGGCCTTATTGCAGCCCCAGTCCCGCTTGCGCGAACCCTTGGGTGAAAACAGCGAGCCCTCGTTTCTCCTCAGCCTGTTGGGCCGGAAATACTTGCCGGCGGGGATCACGGTGCGGGATCGCCCGTCGCGCCGGCGTTACGGCGACAAACTTTTGTTCGGGGCCTACGCCTTCGATCATCAGGGCCAGCCCGCCGAGGATGTTTTGCTGATCGATCAGGGCCGCATTTCCGATTTCTATCGCGGCAAGCTGCCCTTGCGGGAAAAGGATCATCGCAGCAACGGCCATTGGCGATATGGCGGCGGTTTTCCGGGTGTGGTGGAAGTGGAAGCCGGCGACGGACTCCCCGAAAAATCCTTGTTGGATTCCCTGCGTCGCCTGTCGCGCGAGGAAGGCGCGCCCTTCGGCCTGAGGATCTCCAAATTGGCGGATGAGGACGCTTGGAAATTGCTGCGCCATCCCCTGGCGCAAAACCTGGCCTTCGTCGGCGCCGACATGGCGCGCGGGGCCTTCGCCTTGCCTTTGCCGGTTACCGTGGATGCCGTGAATACCTTGACGGGCGAGATCACCCCCGTTCGCGGACTGTCGCTGGACGCATTGGATTCGAAATCCCTCAGGGATATCGCTGCGGCGGGGGATACCCCGTATTTGTTGGAGCCGCAGGCTTCTTTTTCGATCCTCTGTCCTTCACTATTATTCTCATTGCTGGACTTGAAAGGCCGCAGCCGCATCCAGCCGCGATTGCCGTTGTTGCCATAAGTTAAGGCGGGCTTGGGGAGTCTCTAAAAACCGTCCCGCCGAATTTCGTATCATAGCGGCATGGAGGAATACCGATGAAAACCATAACGAGGAAATTTCTTTTTCCCGTCCTAGCAATTACGGGCGGCGCTTTTTTGTCTTGCACTAAAAGCGAACCCGATCCCACCATCGTGATCCTGTCCCCGCTCAACGGCGCCACGATTTCGGATACGGTAATTGTGCGCTATCGGACTACGAATTTCGCCTCGGGACACGTGCATGTCGATACCGACGTGAGCCGCGCTGCGGGCGGCACCGGCCATGCGATGACTCCAGAGGCGGGGGTGGACAGCGCCATTCTCAACCTGGCGTATCCAGGAACGCATTATATCGTCGTAAACGGATCCACCGAGGCACATGTAGAAATTCACAGCATGCACGATTCGATTTCGGTCACCCACCCTTAGGGGCTTGCCGCGATCATCGCATGAATCCCGTCGCCATCGAGGCGGGATCCAAAGCCCAAAGCCGGGGTTGTTCCCACTCTTCCAATTGCGCTGCGATTTCGTCCAGCGGAAGGGAAGGGCCCAGGTTCAAACCTAAAAGGCTGTACCCCGGTTGGAAAAGATGGAATTCCGCTTGGGGATAAATTCGTTCCACCCTGCGAGATTTCCAATCGTGTAAACCGGCGAGGTGTGCAGCCAAATCCAATGCCATATCCAGGCCGCCTAAAGTGTCGACCAGTCCTAATTCCTTGGCCTTGATCCCCGTAAATACCCGGCCTTCCGCTGCCAAGTCTAAATCCTTCACCTTGCCCCGGCGCCCCTCGCGCACTTGATCCAGAAAGGTTGCGTAAAAGCGATCCAGTTCGCGCTGCGCCACGGCGATCTCGTCCTCGGTCCAAGGCCGCGCGCTGGAAACGGCGTCGGCATGCGGCGAGGTTTGCACCCCGTCCCGCGTCAATCCCAACTTGGCATAGGCGCCGCGCGTCACCACCTTGCCCCACAGGACGCCGATGCTGCCCACCACCGATCCCGGCTCGGCTACGATGGCATCCGCCCTGCAGGCGATGTAGTAGGCGCCTGAGGCTGCGGTGCCCCCGACCGATACCACGACCTTTTTCCCGTCCCGGCGCAATAGATCGATTTCGCGCGCGATTTGATCGGAGGCCTGCACCATGCCTCCCGGGGAGTCCAGGCGCAGCACCACCGCGCGCATGCGGGAGCCGCGCACCTTTCGGAGCAGGGCCACCGCGGTTTCGGCGCCCATGGTTTCGCCCCCGAATAGGCCATGGGCGCGGCTGGTCCCGGAATGGATTTCCCCGTTCAACGCGATCAGCGCCACTTCCTCGGGATTTCCCCAACGCGGATCCCCGGCTGAGTTTTCCGCCGGTTCCGTGCAGGCTTTCGTTCCCGATCCCATCGCTGCGGCGGCCACCTCATCGGATTGCAGCAAGGTGTCGATGAGGCCATGCGCGTGGGCCGAGTCCAAATCGATTTCACCGCGCGCGAGCCATGCGCGCAATTTCTCCTCGGGAATGCCGCGCGCCGCGCTCACCTTTCGCAAGTACAGCGACCATTCGCTTTCCATGAGTTCCGAAAGATTGGCCCGGGCTTCCGGGGACAGATCGGTGCGGGTGAAGGGCTCGGCGAAGGACTTGGATTTTCCATGCCGAAGGAATTGAGCCTCCACTCCGATTTTGTCCAGCAGCCCCTTGTAAAATGTGATCTCGGCGGAAAATCCTCGCACGGCGAAATGCCCCTGGGGATGGACGGCGATCCGGTCGGCGGCGGAGGCCACCAGATAATTCATGGGGGAAACGTCCGCATCGAGATAGGCGAACACGTGTTTTCCCAGGGAATGGAGCGGCAATATCCGGTCGTGGATTTCCTCCGCGGTCGCGAAGGTGGCGCGCATGCGTCCTAGTCGCAATACGATGACGTCTGCCATGGCGTCCTGTTCCAGGAAGTCGAATCGGCGCGACAGCGAAGCCAAATCGACGTCTTCGCCGCCGAACCAACCTTCAGGCATTCCCGGCATGGAGACGGGATGGTTCAAATCCAATTCCCGCGCGCAGCGTCCGAAGGAAACGTAGCGTGGGGTCGAGGATCTGGAAGCGACCCAGCGGATGCCGACGGATTTTTTTCCCGACGCGATTCCAAGGCGGGAGTTCGTTCCCAAAGTGGCGGAGACCCCCAAGGAAAATCGGTTCCCTCGGGGCGCAAACCAACCCCAAAGGTTCAGCGCGCCTCCCAAAGGCATGCGCACAAAGGCATAGGGATCGAAATGGTCGGCGTGCATTTCCGATCCGCCGCCGAGTTCAAGCCGTCCGCTCGCTCCGACACGGTGACCGAAAGGGCATATGCCCGCGGCGAAGCGGTGTTGCAGTTGAGGTTTGGGGCCGGAGCCGAAAAGATCCCGCGTGTAATATCCCAGCCTGAGTTGGGGCAGGGGAGCGGCCTGCCATCCCAAGTCGAGTCCCAGCCGGATTTTTCCGGAGGAATTTCCTGTCGTGTAGTGGAATTGGGCTCCGAGGCTGCTTCCTAAAATCCGCAATGGCAGGGCTTGGCTGAAGCGCGCTTCGTCCCCGAAATAGTCGCCGTTCCGAAAGGCCATGTGAACTCCCGCGGCAAATCCGCCATAACGTCCCGCCAACCCGAAAGTTCCCGCGTCGAAGAGGCTTCCCGATCCGGTGGTGTCGTTTGCATAGGTCAAGGCGAATTCCCGAACCGGATCAAAACCCATGGCGGCGGGATTTCCTTCTCCGCCGTCGGCATCCACCACGGGAATATCCGTGAACGGAGAGGGCAATTCGGACTGAGTCCAAGCGGTTCGTGGCGCGATAAAAAAAACCGCCAAGGCCGGGAGAATTCGCAAAGAATGCGCGTTTTTACCCTTGTTTACGCGCATGGGGCCAAGTAGGTTTAGGGTTCATTGTTGGGTTCATTGTTCAACTTTTGCCTTGGAGTCGGACTTGGATACGGAAAAAACGCAGAAAATTCGCGCCGCCATCGCCGAAGTGGTGGGTTTCGAGCCGGTTGACATCCAGGATGAGGATCGTTTCATAGCGGATTACCGCATCGCCTATGCCGAGAGGAAATCGTTGCTGGAACGCCTGAACGCCGATTTCGGGAAAACCATGGATTTCGCGGCTTTTTGTCGGCTCGATAGGGTGGATTCCGTCATTCAGGCCTTTGCGGAATAACCGCCAGGGTTTTCAAGCGGGTGAAATCCCCGCAATCCAACGGCAATAGTCGGCTTGCGGATCCGGTTTTATGCTGGAGGGTTTCGGTTTTCCTTTCCACGGTATAGCACACCGATCCGGTTTCTCCGTTATCCAGGGGTATGTCGAGGCGGATCAACTTTTCCGGACGGTCGGCCTGGGGAGCGAAAAACTCGAAATAATCCATTTTCGACTTGATGGTTTTGCGACGGATCTCCTCGCCGAAGCGGATCTGGCCCCGAAAGTCCTCCGGCAAGTCGACGGGCAGGAAATTTTCCAGCCGCAATTGCATTTCCTCGCCTTTTTGGATGATGACCCCCGCCTTAGGCTCCTGCAAATCCCGATGTTCGGGTACATTCCGGTAGGCGAGATAATTATGTGCCTTCACGCCACAAAGTTTCCGCAATTCCTTGTCGCGGCGGAAGTCCAGGTCCTGGCAGATTTCCGGCATATCCTCGGGGACGTACATTTTGTCCGAGCCGCCGGGGGAGCCTCCGGCACAGGCGGCGATCAGGGCGGCCACAGCGGGGAACAGGCCTCGGACCGCGTCGGGACCGGGCTTACCGATGCGCATCGGGGTCATTGCGGCCCAATATAACAACGGCCCGAGGACGGTTTTTCTTGGCTATTCCGCTGCGCGACCCGCTGCAAACCGAAAAGCATCTGACCTTCAAAAGGTGGGAACGGATGACTTACGCATCGGCCCGCAAACGGCGCCGGGAGGAGGAGGAAGCGCCTGCTTGGCCCTGCCTGTGGCGTCCAGCAACGGAGGTTGCCGTCGAGCAGCGTCATGCGCGCATGCTGGCATTGTTCCAGGGAGATTTCGCCTTGATGCGCTATGTCGATATCGAAAGTG